>NC_005072.1:1500000-1657990 GCF_000011465.1 Prochlorococcus marinus subsp. pastoris str. CCMP1986
TTATAGTAAAAATCCTAAAAATAGATGTTTTGCTTGCAAAAAAGAGCTTCACAAACACACTACATTTTTATCTAAAAAACTTAATTACAAGATTGTCTGTGACGGAGTTAATCTTGACGATCTTGACGATTACAGGCCTGGGATTAAAGCAGCTAAAGAAGCAGGAGTTTTATCTCCCTTAGCATTATTTAAGTTTACAAAAAAAGATATAAGGGATATATCAAGAGCATTGGGTTTCCCTTGGTGGGATAAACCTGCTCAACCTTGTTTATCATCAAGATTTCCTTATGGAAATCAAATTACAAATGAAAGACTAAACATGGTAGAAAAAGCTGAAGAATATATTAAGAAAGGGAGCATATCAGAAGTCAGAGTTAGATGTCATGGTTCAACAGCAAGAATTGAGATTCCTAAAAATGAATTACAAATATTTTGTAAAGAATATGATTTTAATGAATTAGTTAACTATTTCTCTAATCTAGGATTTAATTGCACAAGCTTGGATCTTGAGGGTTTAATAAGCGGCAAGCTAAATAGATAAGTTTCAAAATTTAATTTATTTTTTTATTTGACTATATACTTCTGAAGGTAGATGTCTATCAACTATACGCAAGAGATGTTCTTTAGCCATTAAAGCTTGAATTAAGTATTTAGACGATATTTCTGGTTTCATATTTTGACCACATGTAAAAATATCAACTGCAGAATAATGGGCTTCAGGCCATGTATGTATTGACATATGAGATTCAGCTAGTAAAGCAATTGCTGTAACACCTTGAGGTTCAAATTTATTACTTATTAGATTCAAAACTGTTGCATTAGCTAATTTGGCAGCATTATTTAACGTACAACGCAAAAAAGATTCGTCATTTAATTTTTCGTAATCACATCTATAAAGCTCTAACAAAAAATGCTTACTATTATTAGCTAATTTCTTCTCATCATTTAATGCTTTGAAAGTTTGATTTTTTTTGGGAACTTCCATTAATTAATTGTATTGGAGTTTGTAGATTAACTAAAACTTAAAAAATTTTTAACTATAAGTATATCATTTGCGAAGAGCTTAAAAAGGATTTATTGAATTTATCCAAATGCGTTGCACTTATCAAACATTGACTATCTTTTCCTACCGAATTCAGTAATAAATTTTGTCTAGTGATATCAAGCTCAGCCAAAACATCATCTAATATAAGAATAGGAGGTAAATCAATCATATTACGTAATAAATCCAGCTCAGCCATTTTTAAAGCCAAAATAAAAGTCCTTTGTTGACCAGATGAGCCATACTTTCTTATAGAGATATTATTAATCAGAAACTCTATATCATCACGATGAGGACCAAAATTACATTTACCAGTCACCGCCTCTAACGGCCTCTGCTTTTGTAGTTGTTCCAATATTTTCTTACTTATAACTTCTTCTTCTTCTTCTTGATTGATATTTTCTAAACCAGAAAGATAATTTATACCAATTTGCTCTTTGGATTTACTTAAATGATTATGCCAATATTCAACATATGGTTTAATTTTTGATAGAGCTCTCCTTCTACGTCTAAAAATTCTTGTACTAATTAATGACATTTGAATATCAAAACTTTCTATAACTTCTGAATATATATCTTTTTGAAAGCTTTCTGAACGCCAAAAATGAGTTCGTTGCTTTAAAAGTCTATTAAATCTATGAATCAGCTCTACGTATACTGGTTCAAGCTGAGATACAACTTTATCAATCCAAGATCTTCTGAAACCAGGTTCACTTTTGACAATATAAATATCATTAGAACAGAAACATACACTCCTAATATAATTTTGTATTTCAGTCTGTTTTTTCAATAAAGAATCATTTACATAAATCTTTTTAGCTCCTTTCCTAAATAAATTCACTTTCAAATTATCAGTGAAATCAATTTGACCAAAAATAGCGGCCATGTCACTATCGTTTTCTATTAAATCTTTATCACTTAATGCTCTATTCGATTTTAATTGACTAAGAACTTCGACAGATTCCAGTAAATTTGACTTACCAACACCATTACAACCAAGAACGATAGCTCTTTGCTCATTAAGGTCGATCTCAAAACTTTTATGATTTCGAAAATTATAAATTTTTAAGTTATTTAAAAAAATTTTTTTAATGCATTCCTTAGTTAAATTAGCTAAATTTAAATTATTTAGAATTTCTTTAAAGAAATTGAAAAATTTAGAGCATGTAGCTCAGTTGGATAGAGCATCAGATTCCGGTTCTGAGAGTCGGGGGTTCGACTCCCTCCATGCTCGTAATAAAAGATTTAAAGTTTAAAGCTCATTACTCTAATACCATTCGGATCTAGTATAAATCCACTTTCTTCTAAACTTTTAAATGAAGTTACTGGCGCTTGAACAGAAATACTACATCCTGGCATTTCCCTATTTATTTTTTCAAGGGTCACTTGAAGTAATATTGAGTAAAAAAGATTTTGATTATTGCCTTTTTCAGCGCATAAATTCCATAAGTTAGCGTTGAGTCCTCTATCTGATGTGACCCTTACAAAACCATAAAGCTTATTTTTAGATTCGTTTTGAATCGTGAAGAAAAAATTACTATTTTTAATAGCAAGAGATATCTTTTGTGTTGGGAATGACTCACAACCACTATTTACCAAAAGTCTATTTAAATCCTTAGCAGTTGGAACTTGTGAAGAATTGATAAAATAACCCTCTGGAAGAATAAGTTTTTTTTGGGAAAAATATTGCAATGATTATCCTGTATTTCTCATCCCTGCCGCAATTCCATTAATTGTTAAAAGTGCTCCTCTTAATAATTCACTACGACTATAAGCTCTTTTAGACTCAATCCTATCCTCAATAAACTCACTAATTGGAGGTTGTCTTGTTTGATCTCGAAGTCTTCTTAAAAGTGAGACTTGTAAAAATCCCAAAGGAATTATAGTTTTATTCCTTAAGTTAACGGATGATCTTAAATCTCTATCAGATTCTAGAAGCTTATTTTTACCAGTTATTTCAAGCACTAAGGATTTAGTAAGATTATATTCTTTAGAGATAACATCAAAAATCTCCTCAAACGACTTTGAATTTTCTTTACTCCCAAGTGTGTCAACGTAATATTTCGCTACTTCTAAATCAACTTTAGATAATGTCATTTCTACCTTAGATATGAGCATTCTAAAAAAGGGCCATCTTTGATGAAGTACTCTAAGTAATTCAATTTGCTCAGGATCTGATTTTAATTCTACAGATAAAGCCGTACCCACTCCAAACCAGCTTGGCAAAAGAAATCTACTCTGTGTCCAGCCAAATACCCAAGGGATTGCCCTTAAACTTGATAAATCCTTTGCGCCTTTTTTCCTTCTTGCAGGTCTACTTGATATTTGTAATTTACTAATTTCCTCGATTGGAGTAACCTCTTGAAAAAAAGTTAGCAAATTTGGATTCTCATGTACTAATTTTCTATATTGGATTCTAGATGTTTCTGCCAACCTAGTCATTAAGTCATTCCATTCTGGTGTAGCATCAAGTCTGTTGTTAACCAAACTATTCTGAATAACCGCTGTTGTAACAGTCTCCAAATTATATAATGCCAATTCAGGAAGACTATATTTTGAAGCTAAAACCTCTCCTTGTTCTGTAATTTTTATTCTTCCTTTGAGCGTCCCACTTGGTTGAGCCAATATTGCTTGATAAGCAGGACCTCCTCCTCTTCCTACGGAACCTCCTCTACCGTGAAAAAGTCTTAAAAGTATATTATTTCTGCTTGAAAGATTTTGAAGAGCAATTTGAGCTCTATGAATTTCCCAGTTACTAGATAGGAATCCTGAATCTTTATTGCTATCTGAATAACCTAACATTAACTCTTGAAGAGGTTTAAAACTTTCTCCAACTTTTGGTAATAATGACTTATAAAAATCTAATTGAAATAATTGCTCCATTACATCAGGGGCTCTTTGCAGATCTTCAACAGTTTCAAAAAGAGGGACGACCAACAATGTCGATTTTTGAGAACCTTGATCAATTAGTCCCATCTCTTTTGCTAAAAGAAGGACTTCAAGCAAATCAGATGCACTGTGACTCATTGAAATAACATATGAATGACAAATACGACTTCCAAATTCTTCTTGCAATCTTTTGACCATTTTAAACACTGAGAAAGTTTCTTCAGTACTTTTATTCCAGTTAACTTCAGAGGGAATCAAGGGCCTTTTTGTATTTAATTCCTCATTAAGCCATTGTATTCTATCTTTTTCAGACATTTGATCATATTGTTTTGGCAACTCAAGATAATTAGTTAATTCTTGTATTGCGTCACTATGTCTAGTACTCTCCTGACGTATATCCAAACTTGCTAAAGAAAAGCCAAAAATATGTACCTGAGTTAATAATTTATTTACGGCCTCACAAGTTAAATCTGTACTATTAAGACTATTTTTTATTAATTCTAGATCATAAGTAAATTCATCAACAGACTTGTAATGTAATTTTTCAACTAGCTCTAAATTTTTGTTATCAGATTCCCTTTCTAAAGATAACTTCCATCCACCTTCAGATAGTAAATTATTTCTTTCATGGGTCAATCTTAATTTTTCTAAAATATAACTCAATTTCAATCTATAAGGCTCTGATCTATATCTTGTTGCCCTTGCTTCATAAATTTCAGGAAACTTAACCCTATCGGTTTCTAATGATTCCAAAAGAGATGAGCTTACTTGACTCCATTGCATTGAGACGCTTAGTTGATCTCTAAGATTAGAGGTCGCTTTGATATACCTCTCTAACATTAATTGTCTTTGGTAACAGGCAGTCCTCCAAGTAATTTCAGGAGTAACTGATGGATTCCCATCCCTATCAGAGCCTACCCAAGATCCAAATGTACAAAAAGATTCAGTTGGCATCTGAACGTCTGGATAATTTTCAGTAAGGGCTGAAGAAATTCTCCCTCTTAACTGGGGCATCGCATCAAAGAGTACTTGTTGAAAATAATGTAGTGCATAATCAACTTCATCTATTACTGATGGTTTGAATTGATGTAACTCATCTGTTCTCCACCAAAGTCTTATCTCTTCTTTTAGTTGTATTTTGAGAGATTTAATATCTTCAATTGTTAAAAATTTTTCAACTTGTATTTTTTGCAGCAGATTAGCTACTCTTGTTTGCTTATGCCTAATTGTATGTCTAACTATCTCTGTAGGATGTGCGGTAAAAACTAAGCGGATATCCATTTCTTGTAATAATTCCTCTAGTTTTCCTGGGGGGACATTTAATCTTCTAAGCCTAAAGAATAATTCTTTAAATGTTACGGGAGCATTTTGCCTTGCTAAAGCAGGAGCAAATGGGTCTAGATTATCATGTGATTTTTTAACATTCTGATTAGTAAAGCTCTGTATATATCTATCTTCCTCCACTCTTTGTTCTAAAATATTAACTAGCTGGAAATATAATGAAAAAGCTCTGGCTGCAGAAATTGATTCAGCTAAATCCATAGAATTAACAATATCAACTATTTCAGTTTTAAAATTTTTGGGACTATATTCTTCAACTTTATTTGAATAACTTAATTCCTTCAGCTGTATTAAACGATTTGCTTGATCATCTGGACATTCTTCCCTCAATACAGATTCCCACAAATCTTCTATCAATGCACGATTTTTATCCAACGGATCATTGTTGCTTATAAGATCCACATTATTATTTTTAAACTGTTTCATAGATTCCATACAATTATTATGTCATAAGTAAATATATTGGGATCAAATATTTGTTTATATTATTAAATACTTTCTTCTTCACTTTGAATCATGTTCTGAGCAGTAAATTTCATAATATCCTCAATAGACAATCCTTCTTTGTATTGTTTTATCCATTTCATAGATTGATTTCCTTCCTCAAGAACTTTATAAATAGGTTTCAAAAGATGAGTCATATTTAACTTTTCTGCAGTTAAAGATAAATCAGCTAATACATTTTTTATCCATTCTCTACAAATCATTTTCTTGCCATCTCTCCAATGAGTCAATTTAGCGTCTAGACTCATTTGTGCAGCTTTAATTTCGTTTTGATCACATATTTTTGTTAATTGATCCATAGAAAAGTTACTAGTATTTAAGGGATCTAAAGTCTTCAGATTTTCGAATAAATAAATCACTCTAAGTTCAAGTAAAGCTGTTATTGCCAACAACAACTCAATATCAGAGATGTAATCGCAAATTCTTAATTCCAGACGATCTAAGACATGAGGCCTTTGAGGTCCATTTGGGCGAATAGAAGACCAAAAATGTCTAATATTGTACATATTTCCATTCTTAATATTTTCTTCAATCCATTTTATATAGTCATTATGATTATAAAAAAAAGGAACCTTATTTGGTGTTTTAGGGAATTGAATCCATCTCTGTGAATGATTAGTAGTAAGTTTATTATTTAAAAAAGGAGAGCTTGCACTTATTGATAAATACAAAGAAGCCTCACACCTTACAAGTCGGATAGCTGCAAAAAGTTTATCTAAGTTATCAATACCTAAATTTATATGAACACTGGAAGTGGCGATTGATATACCGTAGTTCTCTTGAATAAATTGATGATAAACGTTATTTTTATCAGAACGTTGAAACTGATTATTGTGTTTAAAACATAACGTAGATGAAGGGATTATTGTTAAATCTCTTTTGTTTAACCATTTCCTTAAACTTATTCTAGGTTCTAATAAATTCTTATAACTGACTTTATAGTCTTTTTCTGGATTCGTAATATACTCAACATTTCTATTATCCGGCTCTTTGACAAAATTCGAAAACGTTTTTTCAATATCATCAGAAACTCCAACATGATTATTTTGAGAACCAGTAAAGAGTTCTACTTCAAAGCCTTTATATAAATTATTATTATTCATTTATCTATCCAAACAAGCCAATGCCATTAATATGCCTTTGGCTTTATTAATAGTCTCTTGATATTCATTCGCAGGAGAGGAATCTGCAACTATCCCAGCACCAGCCTGAACAGAAACTATATATTCCCCATCATTTGAAGGCTGAACTATCATTGTTCTTATTGTTATCGCAGTATTTAGTGCACCATTTATATCTATAGACCCATAAACTCCAGCATAAGGACCTCTAGCATCTTTCTCAAAGTCTTTAATTAATTGCATAGCTCTAATTTTTGGAGCCCCAGTTACTGTACCAGCAGGAAAACATGCTTTAAGTAAATCCCATACCCCAGTATTACTTTTTAAGATACCTTCAACTTCACTAACTATGTGCATTACGTGTGAATATTTTTCAATTATCATCAAATCTTTAACCTCTACTGTGCCTGTTTCACATACTCTTCCTAAATCATTTCTTCCCAGATCAATAAGCATTACATGTTCTGATATCTCTTTAGGATCTTTTAATAAATCTTTCTCAAATTTTAAATCTTGTTCAGCATCTTGACCTCTTGGCCTTGTACCAGCTATCGGTCTTAAGCTTGCAACAATTTGATTAGTTTTATTCTTCTCTGCTTTGACCATTACTTCAGGACTAGAACCTATTAAGTACCATGATCCAAAATCAAAGAAAGCCATATAAGGTGAAGGATTAACAATCCTTAAGCTTCTATATAGATTAAAGGGATCACTTTTAACTTTCGATTGAAATTTTTGGCTAATAACAATTTGAAAAATATCTCCTTTTCTTATATATTCCTTTGCAGAAACAACAGCTTCTTCAAACTCTTTTCTTTCCCAATTACTTGAAATTGCAATATTCAAATCTTTTTTTTCATCCCAGTTAAGAGCATGTCTTTCATTAATTGGAGCACTCATTAAATCTTTGATTCTATTAATTCTTAAAATCGAATCTTGATAAATTTCTTGAACATGAGTTTCTGATGTTCTGGAAGTGTCAGCATATACAACTACAGTGATACATCTTTTCATTTGATCAAATATTACTAATTGATCAAAAAACATCCAAGATCCATAGGGTATATTATTATCTTCTAGAGGATTAATAGGCACATTAGGCTCTATGCGATTGATTAATTCATAACCCCAAGAACCATATAACTGACCAACATAAGGTAAATTATCGATATTATATGACTTATATTCTTCGGTCCAAGTTCTTAATAAATCAAAAGGATCGCCTTTATATTTTTCACTATTTCCATTATTCCAAGTCTTAATAGTTTCTTCTCCAAGACAAACTGCTTCCCAAAGAGGATCAGTAGCAACGATACTCCATCTACCTAAATTTTCCCCACCTTCGACGGATTCAAAAAAGACCCCATGTGAATCTTTATTTGATAATTTAAGCCATGTAGATAATGGAGTCTCTAAATCAGCAGGCCATGTTTTGAAAATAGGTATAAAATTTTTACCTTCTTTATAAGCCTTTAAAAAACTATCTTTTTGAGAACTGATCATACTAGTATATTCAGTCCAAATTATAATTATATTTGTTTGTTATATCAACTTTTGATAAGTTATTCAAAAGTTTCTTTAGTAGTAAATTTTAAACCTGCAGGATTCGGATTCTCTCCAATTCTTCTTGGATTATGACCAACTTTTTCTCTACCTTCATTAACTTTCTCGGAGAATACTCCATCCTTAGGATGTAAGAATTCAATATCTCCGCCAGGGAATATTCTATAAATTTTAAAATTTTCAATCCTAGGTTTAAAACCCCTTAATTGTGTCCCAAGAGCAAGACATTGTTCTTTTCTTGCAAAGTACATTAAATTATCTCCCTCGTGCATAATAGCGGCTCCACCAGTTGGCAACTCAAATGCTTGTTCCTTGGAGCTATTCCATGAAATCGCATATTTTTCTTCAGTTTCTGCAGAGTTTAATAAACCCCCAGTACTGCCTATATGCTTTGGAAATTGACCAACTAAAGTTTCAGTCATCCTAAATTTTGAAATTATTTCTTATAAGAAACTAGCATTCATGTTTTACAAATTTCTTAATTATTTAAAAAGTTTCTACATTATTTAATAAATGTAAAAAAGAAATATGCATTTAAATATGATCTATATCTGCAATTGGGAAAAATACTGTCAAGCCAGTATCCCTTCTTTGTGTAACGTGACCTCCTAAACTCGCTAATAATTTTTGAGTTGCAACTTGACTTAATTGTAAACTTCCTGTTTGAGGATTCCAATTTAATACTGGACCAATATCAGAACCATTTTCTGTATTGAAAATTTCGTTTTTACCCGTATCAAATTTTTTTACTTTTAATTGAAGTTTTAATTTTTGTCCCGCGGGCCTTAACTCTAAGATTAAAGTACTACCTTCTCTTAATCCTCTGGTATTTTTATCGATTAGCCCTCTTAACATTAATTCTAGTTTTTCAGAATCACTCAAAATTTCGGGAAGTTGTTTAGGTATATCAGTTTCTATTGAAATCCCACGTCGCTTTAATTGTTTACTCCAAACAGGTGATAATTTATAAAGAATTTCCCCTAAATTTATTCTTGCCAACTGATTGGGGGGGGAGTTATCGTTACTTACAAGTTCCGCAGCATTGAAAATAAGACCAAATCTATCTATTTGCTCATTACACTCATTATCAATTTGAATTAAACGGTTTCTCATTGATTCGTCCATATTATATTTCCTGAGAGTAGAGCTTATTAAAGTCCTTATAGTTGCTAAAGGAGTTCTGACTTCATGAGAAATTGCTTGTAATAACTTTGCCTCCGTTAATTGATCATTTTTATCATCATTTTTAACTGCATTCTGAACACTTAATTTAGGAATTAAATTTGCCAACTTAATTGATAAACTGGGCCAAAAACTCTTGTCAAATTCATTATTAATATTAAGATCTCCTAAATTTTTAATTGCATTACGAAAATTAATTGCCTCTTCAAAATTTTCTTGATTCAATTTTGCATCAATCAATTCAATTGCAGTTTTTAGGCTACTTTCATCGCATCTCATAAGTAAAGTTCTCTCGTCTTTTTCTCCTGCAATTGTTAAAAGACATTGAAAATTAGTAGTAATAATTATTAAAAAAGGTTCATAACCATCTTTAGTATTTAAATTTAAGACTTTGTAATTCCTAACAAAATTACTGTCTTCTTTAATTTTTATGGAATGATCTACTGGTAGGAAACCAGCATTATCCATCTGAAAATATGGAAAACCTTCTGGAGACCATAACCAACCTTGCATTTTTGCAAGACATTTTTTATCTGTGAGAGCAGGCAAAGGAGAAGCTACCCAAAATCCTCCTTCTTGAGTGTGGGAGAGGAACTCTTTTTGAATAACTTCTAAAGAAGCCCACCACATCCGTCTAGAAGTTTCATCATCAACATATGAGGTATTTAATCCTTGCAGAAGTAAATCTTGAATTTTTTTTATAGTTATCAGAGATTTCATTGATTTCTTAATGATCTAGAGCGATTTAAAGTAGATAATGCCAGACCAATGCATATAAAGTTAATCAATAAAGAAGTCCTACCATAACTCATAAAAGGTAGCGGAATGCCAGTTACTGGACCTAATCCAATAGTCATGAATAAGTTAATAATGATCTGAAATAAAAATGTTGACGCTATTCCAATAATTATTAATGACTCAAAAGGAGTTCTGGCATTTTCAGATACCTTTACAAGACGACCAATCAAAACAAAAAACAAAAAAAGAACCAGAATGCATCCTAAAAAACCTAATTCTTCCCCTAACGCACTAAAGATAAAATCTGTATGTTGTTCAGGTATAAATTGTAAATTTGTAAGTTTACCATTTAATAAACCAGTCCCAAGAAGACCTCCAGAACCTATTGCTATTTTACTTTGCAATAAATGATATCCTCCTCCTAAAGGGTCCCTACTAGGATCTAGGAACAGAACTAATCTATCTTTTTGATAATCTTTTAAGCCAAATTCCCAAATAAAAGGTGTCAACTTTATAACTAATGAATGAAGAGC
Organism: Prochlorococcus marinus subsp. pastoris str. CCMP1986; assembly: GCF_000011465.1. Lineage (NCBI taxonomy): Bacteria > Bacillati > Cyanobacteriota > Cyanophyceae > Synechococcales > Prochlorococcaceae > Prochlorococcus > Prochlorococcus marinus. The sequence goes on from NC_005072.1 coordinate 1,510,914, forward strand.
TAATGTAAACATCGAGAAGATGATTTTCTTTTGCGAGGACCTATAGGCTAAGTAACCCATAAAAGGAAGCCAGACAATAAGCAAGTTTGGAGAAATTAAATAAAATAGAGAGGTAAAAATACAACAAACCAAAATGAGAAACCATTCTATCGGCATTTGGGACCAATAAAGCATTCCAAAAGTCAATACTATTAAAACTAGAGAAGTCCCTAAATCAGGTTGAAAAAATATTAATAACCAGGGAATGACTACAATTAAAAAAGGTAATATTAGATCTTTTATCGAAGAAATAGACTTCCTTTCTAGAACTAAAGCAAGAGTTAATATAGTACTCAATTTCGCGACTTCAGAAGGTTGAAAAGAAAAAATCCCCAAGCTCAACCATCTTTGAGCACCATAAATTGAAATCCCAAAAAAATAGATGAAAATTAATGAAAGTAAAGAGCAAAAATAGAATGGAATCAAATATTTTTTAATTCTCTCTATTGGTATATATGAAATAAAAATAGCTAAAAAATATCCTAATAAGCCTGTGAAAAGATGATTTAAAAAATCTGATTGTAAAAATTCTCTTTGTACACTTTTTATTAAAATACTTGAAATAAAAACTAACGCTAAAGGGATAACTAGTAAAGGTGAAAAAATAATTTTTCGATTAATTTTATGTTTTTTTTCAAAAAATCTCTTTTTCTTTTTTAAAGAAATTTCCTTAAACATTAATACTAATTAATAAATTGTTTTTTAATCAATTGAGCTAACTCTTTAAATCTAATTGAACTTTCTTTATCTGGTTCACTTATTGAAATTGGAACACCCTTATTACTATCATTGACAAGTTCTATTTCGATAGGAATTTGAGCAAGTAATGGTAAATTATTTTCCCCAGCTAAGATTTTCCCGCCACCTTTACCAAAAATTTCATATTTTTTATTAGGCATATCTGGTGGAATAAAAACAGACATATTTTCTACAACACCCAATAGTGGAACACCAAGTTGCTTAAACATTGCCAACCCTCTTCTTGCATCTTGCAAAGATACCTTTTGAGGCGTCGTTACAACAATTGCACCAGAAATAGGAACAGATTGAGATAAAGATATTTGAGCATCTCCTGTACCTGGAGGTAAGTCAATAACTAAGAAGTCAAGATTATTCCATTCAACTTGATAAAGAAATTGCTTTATTATGCTATTTAACATTGGTCCTCTCCATATTACTGGTTGTCCTTCTTCTATCAAAAAACCCATTGAGACTAATGAGATACCATATTTATTAATTGGAATTAATCTTTGATCATTACCGCTACCATCAGTTACTTTTGGATTTTCTTCGGTAACTCCCAGCATTGAAGGAGTATTAGGCCCATAAATATCAGCATCTAATAAACCAGTTTTTAAACCTAATTTAGCTAACGAGCATGCGATATTAACTGCAATTGTACTTTTACCGACACCCCCCTTACCACTACTTATAGCGATAATATGTTTTATGCCTTTAATGTTCTTCAACTCAGGAAAATTATTTTCGCTTGTAGAATTCGATTGAGATACTTTATTGTCAATTTCTATTTGTACATCATTAACATCCTCAAATTTAAGGAGTATATTTTTAACCTCTTTTACTATTCGCTCTCTCTGAGAATTTGCAAATGAAGGTAAGGATAGTGTGATTATTATTCTGGGTAAAATTACTCTAACATTCTTAATCCAGGCAAGTTCAATAAGATTTTTCTTTGATCCAGAATCTAGAATCTTTGATAATGAATAATTCGCATCTTCGACTGTAGTCATCAAAATTTTTAAATGTTTTTATAGGTTAGTCGACTCTTTAAAAGATTAAGAACTATGTCGAACTATCGAATAATAAGAAATTACCACCCCCTTAAACGAAATTATAAAGGGAAACTACTAATTAACCAAAAATTTTATTCTTCAAATATCAAGTTAAATAAATGTCTAAAGAACCACCTAAGAATTCAAGAGAAAAAACGAAGAATCTCTTACTCAAGTTACAAGATAATATTTGCAAAGGCCTGGAAAATATTGATGGAAAAGCTAAATTTACTGAAGAATCTTGGCTCAGAGAAGAAGGTGGAGGGGGAAAGTCAAGAGTTTTAAAAAACGGCTCAATTTTTGAGCAAGCTGGAGTGAATTTCTCAGAAGTACATGGGAAAGAACTACCTCAATCGATAATCTCACAAAGACCGGAAGCTAAAGGCCATAAATGGTTTGCTACGGGCACTTCGATGGTCTTACACCCTAAAAATCCATTTATACCTACAGTACATCTTAATTATCGTTATTTTGAAGCAGGACCAGTTTGGTGGTTTGGTGGAGGTGCAGACCTAACGCCATATTATCCATATTTAACTGACGTAAGAAATTTTCATAAAGAACATTGTAATGCCTGTGAAAAAGTGAATAAAAATCTCCACAAGGTATTTAAGCCATGGTGTGATGAATATTTCTTTTTAAAACATAGAAATGAATCTAGAGGTATTGGAGGCATCTTTTATGATTATCAAGATGGTTCTGGCAGAATTTATAAAGGTAATAATAAAGAGAGTAAGGCCTACAAAGAATCTATTAATATTGGAGAATTAAACTTAAATTGGAATAATTTATTTTCATTAGCAGAAAATTGCGGTGGAGCATTCTTAGATTCGTATCAGCCAATAATTGAAAAGAGAGTTAACCAAAACTACACAAAAGAGCAGAGAGAATTTCAACTATATAGACGAGGAAGATACGTTGAATTCAATTTGGTTTGGGACAGAGGAACAATTTTTGGATTACAAACAAATGGTAGAACTGAATCTATATTAATGTCATTACCACCATTGGCTAGATGGGAATATGGGTATAAAGCCAAAAAAGGCTCAAGAGAAGATTATCTTACAAAAATTTTCACAAAACCTCAGGATTGGCAAAATGATAAAATTTTAGAAAAATTTTGTAAGGAAAATAATATTTTTGATTAAATTGCTTGAAACCAATTAAGAAAATTTGACTAAATTGGTGTTTTGAACAAAGAACCATCACTTTTTAATTTGAGCCTATCTCTTAATTCATTTTCTAAAGATATTAATTCATCTCTATGAGCTCTTAATCTTATTAACGTCATTTCTTCATTATCTTCACTACTTATCAATCTCAATTCAAATTTTTCTTCCCTAGCTGATTTCCTAAAATAAATCATTCCTGATAAAGGTCCTCCAATTAGACCTAAAAGAATAGGCCACCATCCCAAAGTTGGATAAATTTGAATAATTACTAACCCTAGAGCACAGGATCCTAACCCACCAAGCAAACCTAAAAAAATTGCTAAAAATTTGCTAGATACAACTTGGCCTTTAAATATTAAAATTCTTTGATCAAAATCTCCACCTGTCTGGTTCCAACCTCTTAGATTAAGCCATTCGTACATAACTTTTAAAACTTCTATAGGTTTTTGACAGGAAGTTATTTCAACTATTGTCGTTCTATCTTTACTTGAAGCTCTTAGGAAAAAAAATAAACCTATTGCAAGAAGAATTGTAAGTAATAATGTTGAATTAAGAGAATAAGTCATTTATACACATCTAATAATATTCACTATTTTGTCTAATAAGAAATTCATCATAATATAAATTTAAATTTTTTATGATTAAAAATTTACTTTAAATCCTTAGAAAAAATTTAATCACAAACTTAAAAAATAATGTAAAGTAAAAATTGAAATAAATTATCGTTAATACTTATGAATAATGGTGAAAAAAATAAAAAAATAAATTTTTCCCATAATGATATTAATACTGATTTATATAATCTTTACAAGGACTCATCTTATTTAGCTGTAGATACTGAGGCAATGGGATTGATCCATGGAAGAGATAGGCTTTGTTTAATACAAATATGTAATGAATTAAATTTGACTGCATGCATAAAAATAGAACTTAACAACTCAGATTCACCCAATATAAAAAAATTATTTGAAGATAAAAACATAATGAAAATATTTCATTATGCCAGATTTGATGTGGCAGCTCTAAGATGTAATCTTGAAATTAATACAAGAAATATTTTCTGTACAAAAATAGCCAGTAAATTAGCAAGGACTTACACAAATAAACATGGCTTAAAAGATTTAATCAATGAATTACTAGAAGTAGAATTAGATAAAAGTTCGCAAAGTAGTGATTGGGGAAGCTTGGAAGATTTATCTAATAAGCAAATTGATTATGCTGCCAACGACGTTAGATATTTAATTGAGACAATGCACAAATTAAAGCTGATTCTTGATAGAGAAGGAAGATATGAGTTGGCTCAAAAATGTTTTAAGACTATTCCAGTTCATTCTGAATTAGATATATTAAAATTCTCGAATATATTTGAACATTAATTAATCTTCAGTTATAAAATTATCCTCATTTTCTAGAGTCGACATAAGTTTATCTAGTATTTTAGATGAACTTAGTTTTTTTCTATTATCATTTTCACATGTTTTCAAAAGATCTTGTGCAACTTGTCTTTTTTCTTCAATAGTTTTAGAACCTTTTTTTGCAATTTGAATTTCTACTTTTTTTTTGGCTGAGGACAAACTTACACTGAGTAACTTAGCTATCTCAGAGCATATTGCTATATATTGACGATCATTAATAGGATACATAAAAATTTATAAAACCTTTTAAATATTACTTGATCAAGTTAACAAATTTAAATTTATATGATCCACAATTTTTTTACTAGCCCCCCTTTTACCCATTCTTTTCATTCCGATTTTTACTTGTTTTAATCTGTAATCTTTTTTATTTAGTAAAACCTCTAAATTATCAATAAGAGTTTTTTTATTATCACAAACTAATACACTTCCTCCTAATAATCTAGACTGTCTTTTTGCAAATGATTTTGTGAATTGAGGGCCAGCGCCTGGAATAGAAATAGAGGGTATACCAAGGCCAGTTATTTGTTCTGTAGCAGTGCCTGCATTTGACAATCCAACACAGGCCATATTAGCCCACTGATTAAAAGTACTTTTGCCTAACAAAATATATTTATCTTTATTTTTCCAAACTGAATCTTCACCAACCAAAAAATTCACATTATTTTCTTCCAAATAACCATTATGAGATAGGTGACGCTTAATCGTAAAAACATTTGCATTAATACTTAGAGGCAAAAGAATAATCAAATCATTTGATATTTTTACATCTTCTAAACATTTTAAAAAAATATCAAGATTATTTAGAGCCTCAGGGAATCGACTTCCTATTATTAAAATTAACCTATTAAACATAATAATATTAGAAATATTTTCATTTTTTGTATCTACAAAATCCATCATTGGGTTCCCAAAATATTTAGCACTAATCTTTTTTTTATTTAAATTATTTGCTGTAATTTCATCTCTCATTATTAAACTTTTACATCTAGGAGACCTCATTATAAAAATTTCCCAAGGGTCCCATTCAGAGCCTTTAATTTTATGATAAAAATCACTCAATGCCCATCCAGGTCCGTTACTCCATGTATGATCACTTTTAGGCATGCCGAGAAAACTAAATTCGCATTTTGAGATCCACGCAAAAAATAAAGGCAACAAATCACCCACGGCAATAATTTTATAATTATCTTTTGACTTGCCTCTTACAATTAAAAAGTTTTTAAAAGCATCTACTAAAAACCCTGCAAAAAAATCAAGAATAAATCCTTTTAAGCTTTGATTACTAAAACCTCCGCTTGGTAATTCCTTGAGATAACCAATTTTGCTAAAATTCTTGGATTTTATGCAGTCAAAAATCTTACCATTGCCAACCAATGGCATAACTTCAACTTTTTTAATTTTTATTTTTTTTAAGAATCTTTTTATTATTTCTAATGCGATAACATCTTCCCCATGTCCATTACATATAATTAATACAGAATGAGACGCGATACTGGTAGGATCATTATGTGATTGAATCATTTCTCTATCGGCGGCATGGCCAAGTGGTAAGGCAGAGGATTGCAAATCCTTTATCCCCAGTTCGAATCTGGGTGCCGCCTTTTTCAAATCAGTGATAATATCCGCTATAAAGCTTTCAAAGAAATGAAGTTTTTCGTAGCGATTTTCGTATTTCAATTTCTTCAGGCTGAATTTTATGGAAGATAAGTTACTTGATAAATTATCGGGTTTTATGAACCTATTTTTATTATCCCATTATTATCCCATTGAGAAAGCTATCAAGTCATAAAGAAATATCGACTGTAGATTCTAGGATAATAAAAGTATTATTTTTTTATTCTTTCAGAAGATGATTAAAAAATTAAATAAGCTAAAAAAGAGAATCTAGTAATCATTTTTTTTACATTAATCTTTCTAATAGTCATTATCCGCAACACATATACCTAAACAACGTATACCATTCGAAGCAGTCCTTTTACAGTGATTACACAAAATCTTTTCTTTATCTAAAGAAACTCGAGATTCTTTTTTGGTTTTATCACTTATCGAGTTATGGTTAAGCTCACAAGCTTCCATTATCTTATATTTGTTTTTAATCGATATTAACAACAAAAGAAGGATTAGCGTTAGAAGAGGGTATATCCATAATTTTTACAGATTCTTTGGGTTCATCAATAACTTCGCTTTCCTTAGGTTTCTCATCTACTGCGCAAGCCTCAAGTGCTTCTCTAAGAAGCGAATCAAAAGTTGCCCCAGGTAATCTATGTCTTGCAACCTCAAGAAAAGTTCTTGGTAATGATTCAGAAGCAGCATCTCTTAAGGCAGGATTATTTTTTCTATGGTCTTGCTCTTCTTCTATTGATTTGATAAATCTCAGTGTTACATCTCTTTTAGTAGAGGCTTTTATCAAAGTATCATTTTCAGAATTTGTAGAACCTGAGTCATTCTCAATATCACTTAGCCTTTTCTCAAGACTATTTAAAACCTCATTAGCTTCTTTACTTATATGAGCTAATTGTCCGTCAGATAGATTTGGTAAATCAGCAACAAAAACCTTTCCATGATCCCTTAAACTTAAAAAAGTTGGACGGGGGCCTTGATTTTGACGCCCGTTAAAATCTGAATTATTACCTATTGGTCTTTTAGGAGGTGTAGGTCCAGCTGAGCTACGTCTACGTGTAATTCTTTGATTATTTTCAAAGGGCATTGAATTAAAGTTAAATCTACTTACTTAAATTTCCGATATAATTCGGCTGTAGTTTTATTATATTACACCTAACTTTTTCATTTGTGTAGATAAATTTAATTTGTAATTTCTCAAAAAAATTTTATTCAGACGATTTAAATTATTATTTCAGGCAAAAAATTATTCTCTTTTGAATTATTTTTCTTGAGAACCTTTCCTAGGACCCAACTTGATATATCAAAAGCATTACAAATATTTAAGATCTTATCCTTATATTTCTTATCAATTATTAAACAAAATCCCACCCCAAGATTAAAAGTGTTCCAGAAATCTTTTTCAGGAATCTGACCTACATCCTTTAAAAATTCAAATAAAACAGGAATCTTCCATGATTTCTTATCTATGTAAGGAATAAAATCAGAAGACATACACCTTGGTAAATTTTCAGGAATTCCTCCTCCAGTGATATGCGACATTCCCTTTATTTGAATATTTTGAGATAAAATTTGATTTACAATTTTAAAATAAATTTTTGTAGGTTTTAATAATTCATCATAAAAATCTAAGTTATATTTTTTTTCAAATTGCTTATCAATTTGATTATTATTTTCAATTATTTTTCTAACTAAACTAAATCCATTACTATGCATTCCGTTACTTTGTAATGCAATTATCAAATCATTTTCACATATTTTTTTGCCATTAATTAATTTTTCTTCGTCAGCTATTCCAACGCAAAATCCTGCCAAATCATACTTATTCTTTGAGTAAAATCCTGGCATCTCCGCGGTTTCTCCTCCAAGTATAGAGCATTTATTTTCTCGACAACTATGCGCAATACCATTAATAACTTCTAATAATTGATTTTTTTCAAGCTTGCCTGTAGCAATATAATCAAGAAAAAAAAGCGGCTTTGCTCCAGTTGTAATAATGTCGTTCATACACATTGCTACTAAATCAATCCCAACTTCAAAGTGAAAGTTTTTGATTTGAGCTAATTCCAATTTCGTGCCAACACCATCAGTTCCTGATACTAAGACGGGTTTCTTTAAACCCTCAAGAGGAATTTTAAATAAACCTCCAAATCCTCCAATCCCCTCCAAAACATTAGATGAATATGTTGATTCGACAGATTGCTTTATTTCTGATACAAATTCTCTTCCAGCTTTTATGTCAACTCCTGATGTTTTGTAATCCATGAAATAAAAATGATAGAATCCCCTTATATAGATATTCCTCCGTAGATTGCTTTTGTCCAGTAATTATTTATTAAATAGATTTATTTTTTAAAACAAAGTGAACAAAATAATAATAAGAAAAACAGAGGATCTTAAAGAATGGAGACGAAATCTCAAATGTGATATTAACTTTATCCCAACTATGGGAAATCTTCATGATGGTCATCAAAAATTAATATCAACTGCACAAAGTTCAAATTGCAATACAAACTTATTAAGTATTTTTGTTAATCCACTTCAATTTGATAGCAAAGAAGACCTTAAAAGCTACCCCAAAACTGTTGATAAAGATATTGAAATTGCTTTTTCCAATGGGGCAGATGCAATTTTTATTCCAAATGTAACTGATATCTATCCAAAAAAGAATAAAAGCATAAGTTATTTGAAAGCCTCTAAAGAATTATCTTCAGCTTTATGTGGGCTTACAAGAGTGGGGCATTTTGATGGGGTTTGCACTGTTGTTTATAGATTACTGAAACTCATACAACCCAAAAATCTTTTTTTAGGAGAAAAAGACTGGCAACAACTATTAATCATAAAAAACCTTATAGAAGAAAAAAAATTCAACATCAAAATTATCCCTGTTCCTACTCAAAGAGATTCTGATGGGGTCCCATTTAGTTCGCGTAATAAGCATTTATCTAAAAGTGAAAGAAAAAGTCTTAAATTATTCTCAAATGAACTAGAAAATGCAAAAATAATTTTTAAAAAGGATAAAAGAATTGACTTAAAACAACTAACAAACAAACTCAAATCAAAAAATATTTCAATTGAATATTTAGAACATTTACATCCCTACAGCTTGAAAAAAGTTCAATCAAACGATAATATTTCAATTTTAGCAGGTGCGATAAAATGTGGGAAAACAAGACTAATTGATCACGTTTTTCTTATGAAAAGAAAGCCAATTATTGCAATTGATGGGCCAGCTGGTTCAGGGAAAAGTACCATAACAAAGTTAATTGCCAAGGAGTTAAATCTTTTATATCTAGATACTGGAGCAATGTATAGAGCAATAAGTTGGCTCTTTAAAAAAGAAAAGATTGATTATGCTAAAGAGTCAGAATTAAAAAAAATTCTTAATAATATTTCTATTATTTTTAAGTCAAATTCTATTTCTCAGCAAGATGTATTTATAAATAATTTTTGTGTAACTGAAGAAATTCGTTCACAAGAAATAAGTTCTATTGTATCTAAAATTTCATCAATAAAAAAAGTGAGAGAATTTTTAGTTTATGAGCAAAGAAAAATTGGCCAATCTGGAGGATTGGTGGCTGAAGGGAGAGACATAGGAACAACAGTTTTTCCAAATGCAGAACTTAAAATATTCCTAACAGCTAGCATTGACGAAAGAGCTAAAAGAAGAAAGTCAGAGTTAGATTTAAGAGGGACTGAAGAAATAGACTTCAATCAATTAAGAGAACTTATAAGAAAAAGAGATTTTGAGGATTCAACAAGAAAAATTTCTCCTCTCAAAAAAGCAAACGATGCAATTGAACTTCTTACTGACGGATATTCAATTAATGAAGTAGTAGAAAAAATTGTTAACATCTACAATTTAAACATTCCCAAAGAAATTCAACTCGAATAAATTAATAAATAGTATCTAGAAAACCACTGACAGAGTCTTCTAAAATATCAAGGACATTATCAAATCCCTCATCTCCTCCAAAGTAAGGATCAGGGACTTCTATTTCGTGAAAAACTGATCTGAAATTTTGTATCTTTTTTATTGATGCAAAATCAGATAATGATTTTCGAGATTTCATATCAATAATATTTTCATAATTTGAATCATCCATAGCAACTATATAGTTAAATTTTTCAAAATCATTAGAATTTATTTGTCTAGCTCTACTAAAGATTTCTACGCCCCTTTTTCGTGATGCTATTCTCATTCTAGTATCAGCCTTCTTCCCTATATGCCAACTACCAGTCCCTGCAGAATCAACAATAAAACTATCATTTAATCCTTTTTTATTAATTAAATCTAGGAATATTGCTTCGGCAGCAGGAGACCTACAAATATTACCTAAACATACAAAAAGAACTGTTTGTTTTTTCATCTAATCTAAAATATCAAAAAATTATAAAACTTTATTAGTAGAAAATAATACTTTATTAATTAAGGATTCTGTAAAATCTTTACCAAATAAACTTGATAACATTGGCCTTGCTGGGTCATTATCCCTTCTATAGTTCAAATAATCATTTTGACCATTAATTAACTCTTGTTGTAAGCCGTGGCCAACTTCCTCACTTTCAAAAAGAGTTTTTAGATACAAATTTAAATATTCTTTGAATGAATCATAAAGCTGATTTTCTATCAAATTATCACTATCTTGATGCTTTGCTAATCTAGACCAAATCAATCCTGGGGAAAAAAATTTTGCTACATCTTCAGACATTTTTTCAGCTACAGGTAGAGATGAATGACATGATTTTTTAAGTTTTATTATTTGTTCTAGTAATTCAGAATTAAACTGATTTTCGACTTTTAAAGATGGCTGAAAATCTAAAACTAATAAATGACTAGTAGGTAAAGAAACAAAATCTACGCCTAGGAATGGAATGTTATAGGAAGTTTTTGGGATAATTAAAAAATTCAAAACAGAATAATTTGGACTATTTATACATACAGCTCTTGCGAAGTTAATCCTTTTTTGATGAGTTGCTCCCCATGTGAAAAGATTAATATTCTTTTTTGATTTTTTTGAACCATAGCTTGACTCTTTGTAAGAAAAATCAGAAGCTATTTTATGTTCGACGCAATGATAGTTGTCTAACTGAGAAATTAAGAATTTTATAAATTTAGCCCATCGCCATTCTTGGCTATAAAAAATAGTATTTTGAATTAACATTTATTTTAGAGGATTATGATTTAAAGTAAAAAGAAAATTATTAATAAAATTTTCAGTCCAGGTTTCACCAAAAAATGTTTTAAATAACTTGTCAGCAGGATCTTTTTCAGCACTATATTTATCGTAATCTATTTGATTATTTTTTATTTGTTCCAAATCCAAAAATTGATTATTTTGATGTAGTTTATTAATTGTTAAATAATTACTAACAAAGGAACAAAAAATATTATTTAAATCTCTATCAAGATTTAATTTATTACCTCTACAAATCATTACCCAGGGCGAAAAATATTTTTTTGAATCATATATATTCTTCATTTTATGATTATCAAATACAGAATACTGATTTTTTATAAAATCTAAACTTGAGCAATATTTCTGAAGATATTTTTTTTCCTGAATTAATGGTTGATAATCAAAAATAGCTAGTAATTTTTGAGAAGTTCCAAACCATAAAATATCAGCGCCTAATATAGGAAACTCACTTTTGAAATTTGGATAAGCAACAGTGTTAAAAACCTGGAGCTTATCTCCTCCATCTAATTTAGTAATTCTCCACTTTCTATATTGTTGGGATTCAAAAATCCAATTTTTAATAATATATTTCGAGTCTTTATTATGATGTTCTTTGAATTCTTTTGATATTTCTAATTCTTTACCATCTAAATCTTCAATATTGGTCTTCACAAAATTTTTTAATGATTCAAACATAGATATTAAGTTTCTGTACTCCCCTTCCTAACTTTCTTTGTAAGATAATTGAAGACTATTTTTCCTAATACTGCTATTAAGTTACCCTCAAGCTCCTTAAACATTTTCATATTATAAGTAAAAGCTTGGTTAGCTTCATCAATTATTTGATCAGCAATATTTTGATTTATCGGGAGCTGATTAAGAGTCTTAGAATATTCTTCTTTAAATTTTTTTTCATCGTCAATATTTTTAAATTCATAAAAGTTTAACCCGTTATCTCCATCTAAATTTAAAGCTTTTTTTGCTATTTTTTTTAAAATTTGGCCGCCAGATAAATCTCCTATATAACGGGTATAGTGATGGCCAACCAGTAATTCAGGAGATTTTTTTGCTACCAAGTGAATTCTGTTGACATATTCTTTCGCTGATTTAGAAATATTAATTTCCTTCTGCCAATTATCTCCAAAATAAAATTTGAGATCATTTTCAAGTGTTTCTTTTCTAAAAAGTGATTTAAAGCCGATATGTTTTATTACCGGATGTTCCTCTTGAACCAATCTCTCAATTTCTTCTTCCATTGCTTCATAAACAAAATATAAATCACTTATCAGTTTTCTGTAGGATTTTTTTTCAACAACGCCTTTCAAAAAACAAGCGACAAAGCCAGTATTTTCAGCCATAGTATGGGATTTCTTTGTCCCCTCTCTCAATTGTCCTGCAAGAGCAACTGCCATTTATCTTTTTTCGGAATTGTACATATATTTAATCTACAAGGAAAATATATAAAACAGCTAATTATTGTTACTAGTGGATGTTGTAGAGAATAAATTGTAAAGTTCTTTACAAACTAAAAAAAGATTATCCTTTTGTTCCTGCTGAGGTAAATGTGTCCCCGTCATCTCCCACTCCCCAATAGTAGCTACTCTCCATCTTTCAGCAGGAATTATCATTCCGCGCATTATTATTCCTAACAACTTAGGTACTCCATTTTCACAATTATTTTCAATTCTCAACTGAAGTAAAACTGCTCTACATTCTATACTTGGACTCCAACCTGGAAAATGGAAAGAAAAATCAAGGGTATCAAACCAATCTCTATCATTTGTTTTATCCCAAGGACTAAAATTAACACTGGCATCTGGGAAATATTTACGAAACAATGCTGCTGTAGTAGCTACCTTATTAGCTATTTCAAGATTGCTAACATTTGAACTTGCATTCATAAGCGGTAATAAACCTTTGATTGAAGTTGACATAATTTCTTCAACCTTGCTTATTAAATTCTTTTTCTTTTAACAAAGATGTTGAAATGCTGATTAACAACCTATTATCTATTCACATTTAAATAATTAATTTCTAGTTTTTAAAGAATATCCTTAATTTCAATTTAAGATACAAAAATATTTTATTAATTGACTTTTTTACTATTCAATCAAGTGCTATGCCTAAATTTGAAAAATTAAATTTACCAAAAGAAGGAGAGTTAATTACTTTTAATCAAGGTAAGCCTAATGTTCCTAATAATCCTATTGTCCCTTATATAAGAGGTGACGGTACTGGGGTAGATATTTGGCCAGCTACTCAACTTGTTCTTGATGAAGCAATAAAAAAAAGTTATGGAGATGAGAGAAAAATAAATTGGTTCAAAGTCTATGCTGGTGACGAAGCTTGTGAAATATACGGAACTTACAACTATTTACCACAGGATACTATTGAAGCAATAAGACACTTTGGAGTTGCAATTAAAGGCCCATTAACAACTCCTATAGGAGGGGGAATTAGATCTTTAAATGTCGCTTTAAGACAAATTTTTGACTTATATAGCTGCGTTAGACCTTGTAAATACTATTCAGGGACTCCTAGCCCTCATAAAAATCCACAAAATTTAGACGTAATTGTTTATAGAGAAAATACAGAAGATATTTATATGGGTATTGAATGGGAAGCCGATGATCATACATGCATTGATTTAATTAATCATCTAAATAATGTTGTCATTCCAAATAGCAAAAATTTAAAAAATAGATCAATACCGGACGGTTCAGGTATTGGGATAAAACCCGTAAGTAAGTTAGGAAGTCAAAGGCATATAAGAAAGGCCATAGAACATGCAAAAAGATTATCAGGAAATAAAAAGCATGTAACTCTTGTTCATAAAGGAAATATCATGAAATATACAGAAGGTGCATTTAGAGATTGGGGATATGAATTAGCAGTAAATGAATTCAGAGCAGACTGCATTACGGAAAGAGAAAGCTGGATTTTAGACAATATTCACAAAAATCCAGAAATTACAATCGAAAATAATGCCAGAAAGATAGAGCCAGGCTATGACAAGCTAACAAGTAATAAAAAAGCATTTATTTGCGAAGAAATAAAAGAAGTAATAGCCTCAATATCAAATTCTCATGGAAATAATAAATGGGAAGAACTCATTATGGTTGATGATCGAATTGCTGACAGTATTTTCCAACAAATTCAAACAAGGCCTCAAGAATATTCTATTCTTGCGACCTTGAACTTAAACGGAGATTATGTTTCTGATGCTGCTGCTGCAATTGTGGGAGGCCTAGGTATGGCTCCCGGAGCTAATATTGGAGATAATTCCGCAATTTTTGAAGCAACGCATGGAACAGCTCCAAAACATGCAGGATTAAACAAAATTAATCCGGGTTCGGTAATTCTTAGTGGAGTAATGATGCTTGAATATTTTGGTTGGAATGAAGCAGCGAAGCTGGTGACTTCTGGAATTAGTAAAGCTATTGAAGAAAAAAAAGTCACCTATGATCTAGCACGCTTAATGGAACCAAAGGTAGCACCACTATCCTGTAGTGGTTTTGCTGAAGCAATTATCTCAAATTTTTAATTGGAAGAATTGTTTTTATTTTCTAAAATTCTCCATACTTTTACCAATGAATCTTGGTTACCAATATTTCCAGGAAATGTCACGATTGGAAGATTCTCATCATTTTCAAGTTTAAAAGTAACTAAAGAAACCCCAGTAATTATTTGTCCTTGCAAATAAACATAATTTGCTTTAAATCCATTACTGAGAATTACATTTGACGTGATTCCCCCCTTAGATACTAAATACCCTATTTCATTTTTCAAATCTGAAACTAATTCAGAAATAAAATGAGCAAGAGAATTATTAAAATTTACTTGCTCATCGTTCCTAGCTAGAGAAACTTCTTTTCTTGAGGTAAATAAAACGGGAGTATTTTCTTGCTTTAATATAGATCTGATTTGCGCTAGTAATTTGTTTTTAAACACCTCCAATTGATCCTGATTACTTTTTAATTTAGAAATTTTGAGAAATTCAAAAACATCCAATTCTATTGGTATACAATCACTTATTTCTAAGAATTCCTTTAATTGCATTGTTGTAAGTTCTATATAAGATCCAATTACTAAAAATCCTGGAAGAAATTTTTTTTCACGATTTTTTCTTCTTATAAGGGAGTAAAAAAATGGTTCTTTAGGATTATCTTTTACAGCAGATATTGAACTTATAAAACTTGCAGCGGTCCTAAAGAGAAATTTCTTTTGTTTACTTAGTTTTTTTATTGATAATGAAAACTTTTGAAGTTGTGAATAATTCTCAATATCAACAATTACATGAGAATTTTCTTTTAAATTTCTGATCTTATTAAAAACAATATTTTTTTCTTTACTTTCAAGAACTTTTAATTCGGATATTTTTAAATTTTGAATATCATTAAATTTAATTTGAGATTTACATTTCTGAAATAATAATTGTTTGACATTACTTGTTTTGTATCCAAAAATTTTATCTTTGGCAAAAATCGTTTGACTTACTGGAACATTATCAACAAAATGCTCTCCATCAATTGTCTTTCTTTTACCTTCAATAAATGCTGGAATATGGAAGGTAGCATCAAAAGGTCCTAGACAATCGTTCATAATTTTAGGCTCTAAAAAATTATGACCACGAAGGGTGGAATCACCTCTACTTACAAAAATAAATTCCTCTTTATATGATTCCTTTGAGATAACTTTTTTTAGGGCATTACAAATTTCTACTAATCTTAATTTTGCGTCGTTTTCTGATAAAGACCTAGTATTAGCCAAAATGAAAAATAAATTAGATTTGCTTTGAAATCCTTTGATTAAAGTAGAATAATCCCATTTCAGAAGCAATAAACAATTATTTACTGTTTGAGAACCTGTTGGATCATCATCAATCACTATAACTTTCATAATTATCAGTAGTTACTTCAAAGTATTTATTAGTATTGAGGCATCTAGTATTTGGGAGGAATTTGGAGGAATCGAAATTTTCCTTAATCCATTAACTAAAGAATTGCGTGGACTAGTCCATGGCTCAAGACATACCATTTTCCTTGGAGGATCACTCCAAATCACACCCAAATCAAAAGGCGTAGGATGTATTAAAGTAACTTGTCTTTTAAAAAAATTATCTCGGAAAGAACTTCTTCCTGAGGTATACATAAGTAAATCAATTCCATTATTAATATTTTTTAACTCGTCAAAAGTATTTCTCAACAAATTATTTTTTTGATCCTGACAATTTAGCGGGTTATCTATAAAATTTAAGTTTTTAAAATCTGAAATATTAAAATAAGGATGCAATCCAAAATTTATTGGCATCTCAATATTAGTTTTATTCTTAATGTTAATAATAAATTTTAAGCAATTAATGTTTAAAGAAACCTCAATTTTGAGCTCAAAATTAAATGGATAAAAAGTTTTTGTTTTTTCAGTATCTTGTAAAATCAAACAAAGAGAATTTTTTTGCTCATTTAGGCAGTGTTGCCATTGTAAATTCCTTGCAAAACCATGTTGCATAAATGGCATATAATTTTTCCCAAATAAAGAATTTGGGATATCAAGATTTCCACAAATCGGAAACAGAATTGGGATTCCTCCTCTGATACTTTTTGTTTTATCAATAAATCTTTTTTGATCAAAATATAATATTTCTTTTCCTTCAGAAACCCAGTTGGTTATAAGCCCTCCTCTCTTTGGACAAAATTTAATATAATTTTTTTCGTCTAATTGAAAAACATAAATACCTTTTTTATTATCAACGGAATTAACTTTCACAAAAATTTCTCTACAAAGAATCAATCCAGTCAAGTATATGTTGATTAACTAATTCGGGGACTTCATCATGGGGGCAATGGCCAGCATCAAGAATTACTTCTTTAGTATTTTCAGGAGCATATTTTTTATAAAGAAGTCTTTTGCTTCCTGTGTTCATCCAAGGATCTTTACCTCCCCATAGGAGTAAAAGTGGAGATTTCAACTTTTTGAATAATTTATCAAATGGTTCTCCTTGGACACCTGCAGGATTGAAAACACTTTTAAAAACGTTAAAGGCACCTGGATCCAGTGAAGGTTTTCTTATTGAATCAATAAGATAATCATCAACATTAGTTTGGTTTTTATAAACATTGTTTAATGCTTTTTTTATATTGACTCTTCGTCTCATGCTTTCAAATATAGTTCTTTGAAGAAAAATATTGCCTCGCAAAAATGTTTCAAAAAAAGTTTTTAAAGATTTTTGTAAAAGGCTGTTATTTGATACTTTTTCTTCACTAAACATTCCAGCAGCGTTAAGTAACACTACTCCAGCAGATAATTCTTTTAGTTCTGCACTTGCTGCTAGAGATGCATAGCCACCTAAAGAATTCCCAACAATAAATGTTGGTTTTTTAATTACTTCTTTCACATATGTTGCAACTTGATCTTTCCAAAGATGACTTGAATACTGGACATCTGTTGGCTTGGGACTTTTTCCAAACCCCAAAAGATCTATTGCATGAACTTCATATTTATCACTCAAAACAGGGATATTAAAACGCCAATGATCAGTAGAAGCTCCAAAACCATGTATCAACAAAATTGCACATGATTTTGGATTTTCTTCTTTGGGTTTTACAGTAATAGTATGTATTGGATAGTTCAAAAAATTCCATGCATAATTTACCTCATCACTTATTAACACTGGTTTTTCCATTTAATTAAAAATTATATCTATCAATTCTAATAAAATTATTCGTTAAAGAAGACCTACTGGATCAGCCGCAACATCATCTGAAATTTTATTATCACCACCAGGGGGCTTATCTTTCAAAACAATTCTTAAGAGAACAGGAGCGAGGAATGTCGTTCCAATGACCATTAATAAAATTGCTGCCTCAAGGGATGGAGTTAAAAGCTTAGCGCTTGTTCCTAATCCAAGAAAAATTAATCCCACTTCTCCTCTAGGCATCATTCCTAAACCTACAACTAATCTATTTGTAGGCTTATCGCTTGAGAAAACCCATCCAGCAGCAATTTTTCCAATAATTGCCACAACTAATAAAAATCCTGCTACCACAAGAGCAGACCTACTTGCTGGATCAAGTGGATTAATAACTGATAAATCCATACCAGCCCCTACCAATACGAAAAAGATAGTCGCGAATAATGAAACCAATGGCAAAACTGATTGCTGGATAGCATGGTTATTTTTAGAACTACTAAGAATTAAACCCGCTGCAAAAGCACCTAAAGCTGCTTCAAGACCTATCGCTGTAGCGACAAAACAACATAAAACAAGTATCACAAAGGAGGCTACAACTACTGCTCCAGGTGCTTTCAATCTATCAAGAAGCCAATCAAAGCCAGGCGCTGCTGTACGACTTAATGCAATAGCAGCAATTACAAATACAACAGCTGCTGCGACTAATTTAACTATTGGGGCTATTTCTAAGGAACCTCCAGCAGCAAGAGCTACAACTACCGCAAGAATAACAATGCCTAAAATGTCGTCTAAAACTGCTGCTCCAATAACGATTTGACCTTCCCTAGTTTTTAAATATCCTAATTCACCAAAAACACTTGCTGTAATACCAATACTTGTAGCCGTCATTGATGCTCCTGCAAATACTGCTGGAATAAGATCAACTTGGAAAATAAACATTAATCCAAAAGTACCAAAAGCAAAAGGCAAAATTACCCCTGCCATAGCAACTGTAAAAGCTTGCGCACCGACAGCAACTAATTCCTCTAATTCACTTTCTAATCCTGTTAAGAAAAGAAGAGCGTATAATCCAAGTGTTGCTACAGCTTGAAGAGAAGGAAAACTCTCAAAATAGACATCAGGAACAACTTCTGGAGGTATTGATGCCAACGAACTTATTACGTTTACCAATCCTTGATTTAATTCTGTATGAGCAGAGGGTGGTATTAATAAATGGAAACCAGATGCTCCTATAACAACTCCTGCTAATAGCTCTCCAACAATTGTAGGTAAACTTAGTCTGACTAATACTTCCGCTAATGCTCTAGCAGCTAAAAATATCAATAGAAATCTAATTACTCCGATGAGCGTCTCAGCAACTTCTAAATCATGTGCACTTAATTCAGCAACTAAAGGATACATTTTAAATGCGAGAAAAATTAAACTATCTAATTGGAAGATAGTTTATGGAGGGCCCACTTTACCAAGTATGTAAAAAAAAGCAAAAATACTCAACAAGTGTGGATCTGAAGTTACAACAAAGAATTTATAAAAAAACTGGCTAATGTCATATATATGTCAAATCTAATGAACTCCAACGAACCCTTTGATCTACGCTTGCCTACTCCAGGCTGCTATTTAGATCCTGAGAAAGCTGGCATGGATTCTGATGCGCTCTTCAAAGGAATGACAGAGCACTTATTCTTTACTCTTGGCAAATTAGCAACTTCCGCTAGTCCTCATGACTTGTATATGGCGCTGAGTTACGCGGTAAAAGATAGATTAATGACAAGATATTTAGCCAGTCAAGAAGTAATAAGAAAAAAACCTCAAAAAACAGTCGCTTACTTATCAGCAGAATTTTTAATCGGCCCACAATTAAGTAATAATTTACTAAATCTTGGCATAACAAAAGAAGCAGAAGATGCCTTAAAAAGGTTTGGAATTGAATCACTATCAACGATTCTTGAAGTTGAAGAAGAGCCAGGCCTTGGTAATGGTGGTCTTGGAAGACTTGCAGCTTGTTATATGGAGTCTTTAGCTTCCTTACAAGTTCCTGCAGTTGGTTATGGTATTAGATATGAATTCGGAATATTTAACCAGTTAATACGAGATGGTTGGCAAGTTGAGGTTACTGATAAATGGCTCAAAGGTGGTTGGCCATGGGAATTACCTCAACCTGATGAATCATGTTTTGTTGGTTTTGGAGGACGAACTGAAAGTTATAGAGACGATAAAGGTAAATATCGATCAAGATGGGTTCCCTCAGAACATGCAATTGGTGTTCCTCATGATGTTCCAGTATTAGGCTACAGAGTAAATACCTGTGACAGATTAAGATTATGGAGAGCTGATGCAACAGAGAGTTTTGATTTTTATGCTTTCAATATTGGTGATTATTATGGTGCGGTAGAAGAAAAAGTTGCCTCTGAAACTCTATCTAAAGTCCTTTATCCAAATGATGGAACTGATGAAGGGAGAAGATTAAGGCTCAAACAACAACACTTCTTTGTCAGTTGTTCTCTCCAAGATATGTTGAGAAGTCTGGAAAAAAGATCTATCCCAGTAACAGAATTTGCAAATCATTGGACTGTTCAATTAAATGATACTCATCCAGCAATTGCTGTTGCCGAGTTAATGCGTCTGTTAATTGATCAGTATCAAATAGGTTGGGACAAAGCATGGAATATAACTACTTCATCAGTAGCATATACAAACCATACATTGCTTCCTGAAGCATTGGAGAAATGGGATTTAAGTCTATTTAGTGATTTACTT
The DNA here is from genome assembly GCF_000011465.1 of Prochlorococcus marinus subsp. pastoris str. CCMP1986. Classification (NCBI taxonomy): domain Bacteria; kingdom Bacillati; phylum Cyanobacteriota; class Cyanophyceae; order Synechococcales; family Prochlorococcaceae; genus Prochlorococcus; species Prochlorococcus marinus. Next base: position 1,531,584 of record NC_005072.1, read on the forward strand.
CCCCGTCATTTAGAAATTATTTATGAAATAAATTGGAGGTTCTTACAACAATTAAGACTTCGTTACCCAGGTGATGACAAGATTCTTCAAAAGCTTTCTATTATTGATGAAGAAGGTTCCAAGTCAGTGAGAATGGCACATTTAGCTACTATCGGAGCTCATCATATTAATGGTGTTGCTGCACTTCACTCTGACCTAATAAAAAGACAACTTCTCCCAGAGTTTGCAGAACTATGGCCTGAAAAATTTACTAATGTAACTAACGGAGTAACTCCTAGAAGATGGGTTGCATTAGCAAATCCATCTTTATCTAATTTGTTAGAAAAAGAAGTTGGTCCAGATTGGATTACGAATATGGAACTACTTAAAAAATTAGAAAATAAGAAAGATGATGCAAATTTTCTTCAAGAATTTGAGGAAACTAAATTGCGTGGAAAACGAAAGCTAGCAAGTTTTATTCATACAAAAACAGGAATACTTGTTGATCCATCAAGTCTTTTTGACGTCCAAGTTAAAAGGATCCATCAATATAAAAGACAACATTTAAACGCTCTGCAAATTATTGCTCAGTATCTAAGAATCAAAAATGGTACAAGTAACTATAAAGCTCCGAGGACAGTTATTTTTGGAGGAAAGGCTGCTCCAGGTTACTTTATGGCTAAATTAATTATCAGGTTTATTAATGGCATCGCTGATGTAGTTAATTCAGATCCTGATATGGAAGGACTTTTAAGAGTAGTTTTCTTACCTGACTATAATGTCAAACTTGGTGAAATAGTTTATCCAGCAACAGACCTTTCTGAGCAAATTTCAACTGCTGGTAAAGAAGCATCAGGAACAGGAAATATGAAATTTGCAATGAATGGAGCTTTAACTATAGGAACTCTTGACGGAGCAAATGTAGAGTTAAGAGATCTTGTTAAAAAAGAAAATTTCTTCCTTTTCGGAAAGACTGAAAGTGAAATAATGCATTTAAAAAATAATAGTTATTCTCCCAAGACTTTCATTGAAAAATGTCCTGAGTTACAAGAAGTAATTCGTTTAATCGAAATTGGCCATTTTAGTAATGGAGATAAAGAATTATTCAAACCTTTATTAAATAGTTTGACTGGAAATGATCCATTTTTCGTAATGGCTGATTTCGAAGACTATTTAAACAAGCAAGATGAAGTAAGTAACTTCTGGAATAATAAAAAAGCGTGGAATAAAATGGCTCTACTAAATACTGCAAGATCAGGATATTTTTCTTCAGACAGATCTATAAGAGAATATTGCGAATCGATTTGGAAAGTTTCACCTATGCCAGTAGAAATTACATGTGATATTGAAGAAATAACTACTTAAAGTTATTCTTATAAGGTAAACTTGGTATTTGAATAAATAATCAATTCAATATTAATTTATCAATATTTAGTAGATCAGGAGCAAATTTTTGAAATTTATTTAAATTCTAGTCACACATTTTTAGCAACTTTAATATCAAAAATTTTCTCCATTAAAGCTTCAATAGAGTATGAATAAGCATTTACATTTTCAAGTTCTTCTATTGCATCTATAAATTCTATATCAGAAATATGTTTATTATTTTCAAAAGATTTATTATAAAAATCCTTATCAGATAATTGATTATATAATATTTCTATACCTTTGCTGCAAAGAGTAATAGAAGAATGGATAGAAGCCCAGTTAAATTATTGTTGTTGTTTAAATGTAGGAAATTCTCGAATAAAAGATAATGTACTTTGATAAAATTTCTGATAATCAGGGGATTGACATAGTTCTTCTTTCAAAAGAATAAATAACTCTAATTCATATCAATGCATTATTTAGGCACAATTGTAGGCCCATCAAATAATTCGTCATTTTCATCGAGAGAGTCTGGACTATCAGGTAAAGGAATTTCAATACTAGTCACCAAATTAATAACATCTCTTAATCTCATTGAATCTGCAAACCATCCCATTGCTTGTTCAGCATCTCCTCTCTTTTCAGCATCATTTGCTTGATCTTCATGAGCTTCTGCTAATAAAGAAAGCCAACAAAGGCATCTTGCTTGAACTATTGACAGATCTAGATCATTAGGTTGAGATTTAGAAATACGCTCATGCTCTTGCTGAATTAAGAGTTTTAAACGCATATCGTGCAGCTTAGCCATAAAAGCTTAATTACTAATTACACGCTAGCTAGAGAGTGGTAAATATGCACGCATACTACATATAGTTTATCAACTGAAACGGGACTGGAGGGAATCGAACCCACGACCTACGGTTTAGGAAACCGTCGCTCTATCCTACTGAGCTACAGCCCCAAGAGATGTTTTTTGGGTAAATAAGCATTATGCTAAATGAAAGCAGGAGAGGCAATCGCAAAAATGTTTTATTTTGTTTTGAAAATAAATCTTTTTGAGGAAAGTCCGGGCTCCCATATGGTCAGGCTTGCTGGGTAATTCCCAGTGCGGGTAACCGTGAGGATAGTGCCACAGAAACATACCGCCTAATACTTTATGTATGGCAAGGGTGCAAGGGTGCGGTAAGAGCGCACCAGCAACATTGAGAAGTGTTGGCTAGGTAAACCCCGGCTGGGTGCAAGGCTAAGTAGATTTATGACCATTAAAAAATCTACTTTTAAGCGCCGCTTGAGGCTGTGAAGTAATTCCAGTCCTAGATAGATGATTGCCCATCTTATTAAGATGAACAGAACCCGGCTTATGACCTGCTTTCTACTTAATGAAAAAACTTAATTTATATGGACACCTTAATTGATGACAAAAGACTTGAACAAATTATTAAGTTTTTAAATTCGCTTGAAATAAACTCAAAAAGATTTATCAAAATTATCAACGAAAAAGATAAATTAATACTTCATACTTTCAATGAAGCATTAACACATTCCTCCGCAAACAATATAGTTAATTATGAAAAATTGGAATTCTTTGGGGATGCTGTTCTCAGATTATCAGCATCAGATTTTATTGAGAGAACATATAAAAGCATGAGTGTAGGTTCTAGATCAGAACTAAGATCTCAAATAGTAAGTGATGAATGGTTAACTGAATTAGGTAAAAAAATATTTATAGAAAAAGTAATAATAAAAGGACCAAAAGCAATGGGTGATGAGAATTCAAAAGATACCATAATTGCTGAAACTAGTGAAGCATTAATAGGCGCAATATATAAGTGTTTTAATTCAATAAATGAAGTCAATATTTGGTTAGATAATTTCTGGAAAAAAGATGCCGAATTATATTTACAAGCACCACATAAATATAATGCCAAGTCAGCTTTACAAGAATGGTGTCAAAGCCAAGGATTTGATTTACCTATTTATAAAATATATGAAGTATCAAAAAATCACGGAGACCCGAAAAGATTCTCTTGTGAAATATACATAAATGGATCTAAAAAAGCTTTCAGCTTTGGGCATTCTCATAAAAAAGCTGAAAAAAATGCTGCAAGTATTCTGATACAAAAGATTTTCCAGAAAAAGAAAAATTAATTATTCAAACAAGTTCCAAATTATTTAATTGAAATGTTACTAACTTATCCCAATTACCTCCCTCAAAAAGAACAGCTGCCGTTTTATTAGTTACTCTTTGTACAAATCCTTTATAACCTCTATAAATAGAATTAACATCTTTAACAACTACTATAGAACCGGGGAGTATTGGTTTATTCGAAAATTCCATAGAAATAAATTACATATAAACTATGATAAATCATAATGAGTGGTTAATTGTTGGCTTAATAACATCTCCTCAAGGCATTAATGGAAAAATCAAGATTAAGTCTCTAAGTGATTTTGAAGAAAGATTTACGAAGCCTGGTAAAAGATGGATACAAAAAGGCAACGAGACTCCTATAGAATTCGAGCTTACGCATGGTTTTAAAAAACCAGGTAAAGAATCATTCATAATTACATTTAAAGGGATAAATAATAGAACTCAAGCAGAAAATTTAAAGGGACAAAAAATCCTCGTGAAAGTTGATGCAATTCCAAAATTGAGTCATGGAGAATATCACTTAACCGAACTAATAAATTTAAATGTCAAAATTTCAGAAAATAACCAATTACACATAATTGGAAAAGTTATTAACTTATCTAACGAGAAAAATAATTTACTTGTAATTCAACTTTTGAAAAATAATAAAGAGGTTCTTATACCATTTGTTAAAGAAATAGTTCCAATAGTAGATATTAAAAAAAATTTTATATTACTTACTCCTCCTTCAGGTCTGTTAGAGTTATAAACTTCCCTTTTTTTAAATGTTTACTCTACTGTTACGCTTTTAGCTAGATTCCTTGGTTGATCAACATCAAGTCCTCTATGAGAAGCAATGTGATAACTCAATAATTGAAGAGGAACAATCGCAAGAAGAGGTGAAATCCATTCATTTGTTGAAGGTATGGTCATTAAATAATCAAATATTTCAGTCCCATTACATTGAGGGGCAACACCAATTAAATAAGCATCTCTCGCTTTTGCTTCTTGAGCATTACTAATTACCTTATCAAAGACTTGCCCTGGAGTAGCTATTGAAATTACAGGTACTTTTTTATCAAGTAAAGCTATTGGCCCATGCTTCATTTCCCCAGCAGGATAACCTGCAGCATTAATATAACTAATTTCCTTCAACTTCAGAGCTCCCTCAAGAGCAATGGGATAATTTATTCCTCTTCCTAAAAAAATAACATCTTTAATATTAAAAAAATCATGTGCAAGTTTTTCAGAAGATTCATTATGTTTTTCCAAAAGTTCTTCAACTAATCCAGGTAATTTAGTTAATTCTAAAACTAATTGATTAATATTTTCATTACTTTGACTTCCTTTAATTTGAGCGAATTTTATAGCTAATCCATAAAAAGAAAGAAGTTGCGCAAAGAAAGTTTTTGTAGCAGCAACACCAATTTCAATTCCAGCACTAATATCAATAATATTTGGTATTTGTCTACCAATTGAGCTTTCCACTCTGTTCGTAATAGCAATTAAATTTGGTTTAAAGCTTCTATCTCCTATTGAAGATCTCCTCTTAATTTCCATACTTATAGCCGCAATAGTATCGGCAGTTTCACCTGACTGAGTCACTCCTATTGTTAAGGTATTACAGAGTAATGGTGGTGGGGAGTATCTAAACTCACTCGCAAAAAAAACATTTGTTGGTATGCCTGAGAATTGTTCTAATAAAAATTTACCCACCATTGCAGAATGCTTACTCGTACCACAAGCAACAATATCTATTCTTTCAATAGAGTTTAAAAAATCTGTATCAAAGGAGTAATTAATTTGAAATTGATCAGTCTTTAAATCTTTAATTAAATATTTTTCTAGCCAATATTTAGCTATATCAGGCTGGTCATAGATTTCCTTTAACATATAGTGTTTAAAATTTTTTTTATCACTTACTTGGTCTGCAGTTTGTAGAGAAATTGGATTTCGATATTGTCTCTCGTTATTAGAATCATAAATTTCTATTCCTAAAGGAGTCAAAAGAGCTATTTCCTCATCCTCCAAAGGTAAAATAATTTTTGTAAAATCCGCTATTGCTGGCGTATCACTTGCACAAATAAATTCTCCTTCCCCTAATCCAATTATTAAAGGTGCCTGCTTCCTAGCAACAACTAATGCTTCAGGTGCACCTGACCATAATACTGCTAATGCATATGATCCTTCTAAATCGGAGATTACGTTTCTTAATGCTACTAATAAAGTTGAACCGTTACTTTCAAGCTTTAATTGCCTTAAAGCCAATAATTCTTTTTGTATTAAGTGTGGTATGACTTCTGTATCAGTATCAGAATTAAACACAATTCCTTCTTTTTGTAATTTAATTTTTAATTCCTGATAATTTTCAATAATCCCATTTTGGACAACTGCGACCTCTCCTGAACTATCAATATGGGGATGTGCATTTTTAACCTCTGGTTTTCCGTGAGTAGCCCAACGTGTATGACCTATTCCCACAGTGCCAGGTATTTCGATATTTTTTAAGTTATTTTTTAAATTTTTAAGTTTTCCTTCCGCTTTATTACAAGATACATTCTTTGTTTCAGAGTTAATTATGGCAATACCTGCTGAATCATACCCTCTGTATTCAAGTTTTTCTAATCCATTAATAAGTAATGGTAATGCTTTTTTATAACCGGTAACAGCAACAATTCCGCACATATAAATAATTTTCTTCAATTATATTGAATAAAATTAAGTATTTAATAAGACATGGACTCTCTTCCAACTGCACTATAAAAATTAATAAGCTAAGCCCATACTTCTTGACGTTTCATCACCTAAATAAACCCTGATACTTAAAAAATCTGTTGGGCATGCTGTTTCACACCTTTTACATCCAACGCAGTCCTCTGTCCTAGGAGATGAAGCTATTTGGCCGGCTTTACAACCATCCCATGGAACCATTTCCAGAACATCTAGTGGGCATGCCCTTACACATTGGGTACATCCAATGCATGTGTCATAAATCTTAACTGCGTGTGACATGTAAAAATTGTCTTTGAGAACCTCACAATATAATACTATTGTCTTACAAAGAAATTAAAAAAATTAAGATATGCTTCACTCTTGTTAACTCTAGGGCATAAAATCAAGTAGATAATTAGTAAATTCCATAAACTATGTCACAAGAAGAAATCCTTCAAAAAGTATGCTCTATTGTTTCTGAGCAACTAAGTGTTGAATCAGCCGAAGTAAAATCTGATTCAAACTTTCAAAATGATTTAGGTGCAGACTCCCTAGACACCGTAGAGCTAGTTATGGCTCTTGAAGAAGCATTTGATATCGAGATACCTGATGAAGCAGCTGAAGGTATCGCAACAGTAGGAGATGCTGTTAAATTCATCGAAGAAAAAAAAGGTTAATTTAGAATGCCAAATTTCCATCGAGTAGTTATTACCGGTATAGGGGCAGTAACCCCAATTGGTAACAACATTGATGAATATTTACTCGGCCTACAAAAGGGGTCAAATGGAGTTTCAGATATTACTCTCTTTAATCCTGAACAACATCCCTGCAAGTTTGCAGCAGAAGTTAAAAATCTTCAATCCGAAAATTTTATTGAACCTAAAGAATCTAAAAGATGGGATCGATTTTCACAATTTGGAGTAATAGCTGCAAAGCAAGCTTTCAATGATTCTGGACTTGAAATAACTGAAGACAATGAATCAAGAATTGGAGTAATAATTGGCTCTGGTGTTGGAGGCTTACTTACAATGGAAAGTCAAGCTCAAATATTGAGTCATAAAGGCCCAAAAAGAGTAAGCCCCTTTACAGTTCCAATGATGATACCCAACATGGCGACAGGGCTTGCTGCTATTGCGTTAGGAGCAAAAGGTCCAAGCTCTGCTGTATCTACCGCCTGTGCTGCTGGATCAAATGCTATTGGAGACTCTTTTAGATTGTTACAGCTGGGGAAAGCAGATGCGATGATTTGCGGAGGGGCAGAGGCAAGTATAACTCCTCTTGGAGTAGCAGGTTTTGCAAGCGCTAAAGCACTCTCTTTTAGAAATGACAGTCCTCAAACTGCAAGTAGACCTTTTGATGCTGAGAGGGATGGATTTGTGATTGGAGAAGGATCTGGGATTCTTGTTCTAGAAACTTTTGAAAGTGCAAAAAAAAGAGGCGCAAAAATTTATGCTGAAATTATTGGTTATGGGTCAACTTGTGATGCTCATCACATTACTTCGCCTTCTCCAGGGGGAACTGGAGGGGCAGAAGCAATCAAGCTAGCCATTGATGATAGTTCAATTAACCTTGATCAGGTTGATTACATAAATGCTCATGGAACTAGCACTACAGCAAATGACAAAAATGAAACTTCTGCAATTAAATCCATATTTAAAGACAGATCTTACCTCATTCCTGTAAGCTCTACTAAGTCGATGACTGGTCATCTCTTAGGGGGTTCAGGAGGTATAGAAGCTGTAGCTTGTATTCTTTCTTTGACACATAATTTTGTCCCTCCTACAATAAACTACGTCAATCCTGATCCAGACTGCGATCTTGATTATGTACCAAATAATGCTAGAGATGCTCAAATAAGAGTTGCTCTTTCTAATTCATTCGGCTTTGGTGGTCACAACGTTTGTCTAGCATTTAGCAAACTTGATTGATGAAAACCAACTCTGTATTCCAAAATTACCTTACTTAAAACAATGGTCGCTGCATCTGTTTCATTAGAATCACTATGTGTAAATAGTATAAGAATGCTGGCTGTAGATGCAGTAAATAAATCTAATAGCGGGCATCCTGGCTTACCTATGGGTTGCGCTCCTATGGGTTACGCATTATGGCACAATATCCTCAATCACAATCCCAATAATCCAAAGTGGTTTAATAGAGATCGCTTTGTATTATCAGCGGGACATGGGTGTATGTTGTTATATTCTCTTCTGCATCTGACTGGATATAAATCAGTTTCCATTGAAGATATTAAAGAATTTAGACAATGGGGATCTAAGACACCTGGACACCCAGAAACATTTGAAACTGAGGGTGTTGAGGTAACAGCGGGGCCATTAGGGGCAGGAATTTCCAACGCAGTTGGTTTAGCAATTGCAGAAGCACACTTAGCAGCTAAATTCAATAAAAAAGATTGCGAAATTGTTGATCATTATACCTATGTAATAATGGGAGACGGTTGTAATCAAGAAGGGATTGCCTCTGAGGCATGTTCACTTGCTGGACATCTTAAGCTTGGAAAATTAATAGCTCTATATGACGATAATCAAATCACAATTGATGGACGTACAGATGTTTCATTTACAGAAGATGTTTTAAAAAGATACGAAGCTTATGGATGGCATGTGCAACATGTTGAAGATGGTAATCATGATGTAAAAGGGATTACCAAAGCTATTGAGAGTGCGAAATCTGTAAAAGATAAACCTTCACTAATCAAAATTTCTACAATCATAGGTTATGGGTCACCAAACAAGTCAGATACTGCAGGGATTCATGGAGCTGCGGTAGGAGAAGAAGAAGCTTCCTTAACAAGAGAGTTTTTAAATTGGGAATATCCTCCCTTTGAAATACCTGAGGATGTATATTCTCAATTTAGACAAGCTATTACTAAAGGTGAAGAGTCTGAAAAAAAATGGAATTTAAAATTTCAAGAATATCAAAACACATATCCCTCTGAAGGAGCAGAATTCAAAAGAATGATCCAAGGTGAATTACCAGAGAACTGGGATTCAGATCTGCCTTCATATACTACAGATGATAAGGGTCTCGCAACAAGAAAACATTCTCAAATATGCCTAGGAGCTCTTGGGCCTAATCTTCCTGAATTAATTGGAGGATCTGCGGATTTAACTCACTCTAATTACACAGATATAAAAGGAGAAACAGGCTCATTTCAGGCACATTCTCCAGAAAAGAGATACTTACATTTTGGTGTAAGAGAGCATGCTATGGCAGCAATATTAAATGGAATTGCTTATCACGATAGTGGATTAATACCTTATGGAGGGACTTTTCTTGTTTTTGCAGACTATATGAGAGGTTCAATGAGACTATCTGCTCTCAGTGAGCTGGGAGTTATTTATGTACTTACTCATGATTCAATTGGAGTAGGCGAAGATGGTCCAACACATCAACCTGTTGAAACGATCCCCTCACTAAGAGCTATGCCAAATATGCTTGTATTTAGACCTGGAGATGGTAATGAAACAAGTGGTGCTTATAAGCTTGCTATTAAAAACAGAAAAAGACCTTCTGCTCTTTGCCTAAGTAGGCAAGCCATGCCAAATCAAGAGAATACCTCTATTGAAAAAGTTGCATTAGGTGGATATATAGTTTCCGATTGTGAGGGGACTCCTGATGTAATATTTATCGGTACTGGTAGTGAACTAAACCTCTGCATTGAAGCAAGTAAAGAAATCTCAAAATTAGGTAAAAAGACTAGAGTTATTTCCATGCCTTGCGTAGAACTATTTGAAGAGCAAGATGCTTCTTATAAAGAAAGTGTCTTGCCAAGTAGTATCAAAAAAAGAGTTGTAGTTGAAGCCGCCCATTCATTCGGATGGCACAAATACACTGGACTTGATGGAATTTGTATTACTATGGACAGGTTTGGTGCATCAGCTCCTGGTGGAAAATGTATGACTAGTTTTGGATTTACAGTTGAAAATGTTGTAAAAAAGACTAAAGATATTTTATAAAATTAAACTAAACTGAAGTATCGCATTTTGTCAGTTTATTATTCAATTCATCAAGAGTTTCATCAGAAATTTTGGAATTCATTGGGCAATGATTAGGTCCACACATTGAGCAAAACTCAGCTTTTTTAAATATTTCTTCTGGCAAGGTTTCATCATGGTACTGTTTAGCCCTTTCAGGATCTAAAGACAGTTCGAACTGTTTGTTCCAGTCAAAATTATATCTTGCATGACTTAGCTCATCATCTCTATCACGAGCACCTGCTCTATGCCTGGCTATGTCAGCTGCATGTGCAGCAATTTTATAAGCTATCAAACCTTCTCTAACATCTTCCGCATTTGGAAGACCCAAATGCTCTTTAGGAGTGACATAACATAACATCGCAGTTCCATACCATCCTGCCATGGCTGCACCTATCGCACTTGAAATATGATCATAACCTGGAGAAATATCTGTAACTAATGGGCCTAGAACATAAAAAGGAGCTTCTGAACATTCTTCCATCTGTTTTCTAACATTGAACTCAATCTGGTCCATAGGTACATGTCCTGGTCCTTCAACCATAACCTGAACATTATGAGTCCAAGCTCTTCTTGTAAGTTCACCCAATGTTTTCAATTCAGCTAATTGCGCGTCATCTGATGCATCATGTAAACATCCTGGTCTAAGTGAATCTCCTAAAGAAAAAGTACAATCATATTTTTTGAAAATTTCACAAATATCATCAAACCTTGTATATAGGGGGTTTTGCTTGAAATGATGCAACATCCATTGAGCTAAAATTCCTCCACCTCTGCTTACGATGCCAGTAATTCTTCCTTTGACTTTAGGTAAATGTTCTATTAATAAACCAGCATGAATGGTTTGATAATCAACACCCTGCTGACAATGCTTTTCGATAATGTGTAAGAAATCATCCTCTGTTAATCTTTCTATCGATCCATGCGCACTTTCTAAAGCTTGATAAACCGGAACAGTTCCAATAGGAACAGAAGATTCTTTGATTATTGCTTGTCTAACCTCATCAAGATTTACTCCTCCTGTGGATAAATCCATAACTGTATCAGCACCATATTTTACTGCTAATTTAAGTTTCTCAACTTCTTCATTAATATCACTTGCATTGGGAGAAGCACCAATATTTGCATTGACTTTGCATTTAGAAGCAATCCCAATTGCCATTGGTTCAAGATTTACATGATTTACATTAGCTGGAATTATTAATCTGCCCCTTGCAACTTCTTCCATAATTAATGAAGGTGGAAGGTTTTCTTTTTTAGCAACATAATTCATCTCTTCAGTAATATGACCATTTTTAGCGAAATTCATTTGAGTAATATTCTTCTGCCCAATACGTGGCTGTATCCAGGAATTTCGCATGACTTTTAAGATTTAAATTGTTTATTACTAGAGTTCGATCAAATTGAAACTTTCCTGCGTCAGTTTTAACTGTTTCAGGTTCGAAGGGTATGATCTCAGCTAAGTAATTGACTTAGCACCCCTAGTTATATTTAAAAATAGCTCTTTTTAATAAAAAGTCATCTTATATTCTCAAAAAATATAGAAAATATTTTTATTTAGGTTGTTTATAAGATTTTATTTTGTTTAAGATTTTTTTCCTCTTAATTCCTCTACTAAATTCTTTTTCAGAAATTATAAAAATTCCCATCAAACCAATTGGTATATAAAAAATCCTCTTACTTTCTTGCCTTGATAAGAATCCTATTATTGATAAAAGAATCATTAAAGGTGCCGCAAGTGAAAAGATATTAACTTTTTTAAATTTCATTTATATATCTTTATCCCATTAATTATTTAATTTTACTATAGATTCAGTTATTACTTTAACCCCTACACTAATAGCTCTTTCATCTGGATCAAATTTTGAGCTATGTAGTGGAGCGCAACCTTTCTCACCTGAGACACCAAGCCTAAACATTGCTCCAGGAACTTCATTTAGAAATTCAGCAAAATCTTCAGCACCTAAGGATGGTTTTTGTAATTCAATAACATTTTCATGACCTAAAATGCTAATTGAGGAGTCTCTTAAAACCTTATTTATTACATAATCATTATTTACAGGTGGGACAATCTCCCTGAATTTTACTTTAGCTTCAGCCCCACAACTCCTTGCTATAGAGGAAATATTAAAGTTAAGCCAATCACCCATATCCCTAAATAATTTCAAATTTGTACATCTTATTGTTCCAGTTAAATTAACCTTTTCAGACAAAATATTATATGCATTTCCCCCATTTATTTTCCCAAAGGTAACGACGACAGGATCTAGAGGATCTAATTTTCTAGTTATTGCTTCTTGAATACCAGAAATCACTTTGGATGCTGCCCATATAGCATCTACACCTTCGTGAGGTCTCGCACCATGTGCTGATTTTCCTAATATTTCAACTTTAAGTTCGCCTGCCGCTGCTGTTAGAATTCCTTCTTTAATCCCAATAGTCCCTACCAATAAGTCAGGGAAAACATGCACTCCTAAAATTTGTTTTAACCCAATAGTCACGCCATCATCAATCATCCACCTAGCACCGCTAGCAATTTCTTCAGCAGGTTGAAAAATTATTCTTGTCCCAAATTTAAGGTTTAAATCCTTAATAATTTTCGCCACACCCAAACCAATACATGTATGTAAATCATGTCCACAAGCATGCATGATGCCATCAATTTTTGAAGAAAAACTTAAATTAGTATTCTCGTATATTGGAAGGGCATCCATATCAACTCTCAAACCAATAAAACCTTTATCTTTTGGTCCGAAATCAGCTACAACCCCAGTTTTCCCAACTGATTCTGTAACTCTCCCACCAATGTTTTTAAGATAACCACTTATTAAAATTGCCGTTTGATTTTCTAAGCCACTTAATTCTGGATGAGCATGAATGTGCCTCCTCATATTAATAAGTTCATCCTTGATTGAATCAATTTTTTTTAACAATTTATCTCTTTCCATTTATTATTTCAGAGCTATAAATTTCATCAAATCTTTCGTTGGTTTTTGAGGCCATCTGCGAACGTTTATTAACCATTTCTCATCAGCATATCTTGAATCTAATTCCGTAACTACAATCCAGTTACTTTCAGCTTCACCAGACATGCCTTTTGACCAGTCCAAGGCTGTTAATGCTGCTCTCGCATCAGCAAAAGTTGGATAACGTCTGATCAAATTTTTTAATTCTTTTTCACTCTCTTCCATATTTCCTAATTGGTAGTCAGCCAAAGCCATACTTGATCTTGCCATAGCAAAACCAGGATTTGATTCTGAAGCTTTAAAAAACAAATTCCTTGCACTCTGCCAATTTGACAAAGACCCTTCAACATTAGCAAAATTATATAAAGCAGAAAAATTATCTTTATCTTTTGAGATTACATATAAATAATCGTTTTTTGCCTGTAACCAGAGCCCTAAAGATTCTTCTGCTATCCCTCTATTTATATAAGGATCAACCTCACCTGGATCTAACTCAATGGCTTTATCTTGATCCTCTATTGCACCTTTAGGATCACCATTAACAAGTTTTATATTTCCTCTATTACTTAAAGCTGCTGCATCATTAGGAAATAATTCCAAATACTTATTCCATTGCTTTAACGCGAGATTAAATTCTCCACTGGAGCTTAAATTTAAAGCATTTTTAAATAAATCTTCCTGTGGGCTTAGTGAATAACTAGGAGTGACATATACGATATTGATTAAAAAGCAAATCAATAAAAGATAAAGCTTAATCTTTCTAATACTTTTCATTTCTGGAACTAATGTATTTTTTTCCTAAAGATGTAAGTTTTCTTCCTCGGGGGGTTCTCATAATAAATCCAATTTGAATTAAATATGGCTCAACTACAAACTCTAACATTGATGATTCCTCTCCCAAACCTGCAGCAATTGAATCTAAGCCAATCGGATGATTATTATTAAGGTTTAAAAAAGACAAAAATTTCCTATCTATGTTATCCAAACCTTTATTATCTATTTTTTGAGAATTTAAAGCTTTTTCGATTATCTCCAAAGAAATTTTATTTGTATTTTTTATAACCTGAGCATAGTCTCTTACTCTTTTTAATAATCTCAAGGCAATTCTTGGAGTACCTCTAGAAATCTTTGCTAACGCGCTACAAGCATCATTTTCTAATTGAAGATTAATCAAAGTAGCAAAATTAAAAATTATTTGGTGCAATTCATCATTTGAATAAAGTTCAATTTTGTGACATAGTCCAAATCTATCTCTAAGAGGAGCACTAATTGATGCAAGTTTTGTTGTAGCCCCAATCAGAGTAAATTTCGGTAAATTAATTGTTCTGCAGCGAGTCCCTCTATTAGCTCCCATTGTTAGATCCAACCTAAAATCCTCCATTGCAGAATATAAAAGCTCTTCAGTTAATTTATTTAAACGATGTATTTCATCAATAAATAAAATCTCTCCTTCTTTTAATCCAAGAAGTAATCCCACAATATCCCTTGGCCTTTCAAGTGAAGGTGCACTTGCTACTTTACATTTTGTATTCATCTCATAAGAAATCAATAAAGCTAATGTAGTTTTTCCTAAACCTGGTTGGCCATATAAGAGTGTATGTTCTAATGCCTCTTTCCTATATTTAGAAGCCTCTATAGCTATTTTTAACGAAGATTTAATTTGCTCTTGTCCAATAAATTCTTTAAAGGAATTCGGCCGAGCTAAATTTAAATTTTTGTTTATTTTTTCTTCAGCAATTATCTTTGAATCAACTAACCTCAGCTCTTTTCTTGAGCGAGGAATATTAGATTCATCTAAACTTGAAGAAATTATTGCCATAATTAAAGATTAATGGCAATTGTTCTTTGGGGAAAGATTTTTTACAACTGCAATGGCAAAAGTTTCAAACAAAGCAAATAAAATCATAAAAAAAGAAGCGGTTTTTAAACGACTTTCAGAAAATCGATATGCAAAATTTCAGTATGAAATACTTGAAACAATCGAAGCTGGAATTGAACTTTTAGGAACTGAAGTAAAATCTATAAGAAACGGCAGTGTAAATTTAAGAGACGGGTATTGTTCTTTCAGAGATGGTGAAATACTTTTATTAAATGTTCACATATCACCACATAAAAATGTGGGCCCTTTTTTTAATCACGACCCATTACGAAATAGAAAATTATTGTTGCATAAGAAAGAAATAGTAAAGCTTAAATACAATACTGAAAAAAAGGGATTAACTATTATTCCCTTATCTATTTATTTAAAAGGGTCATGGATTAAATTAACCATTGGAATTGGTAAGGGTAAAAAATTGCATGATAAAAGACAAGCCGATAAACAAAGGGATATTAAAAGAGAAATAAAAACTGCTCTTAAGAGATAATAAAGGATATATTTCTTTAGATAATTTAATCAGAGTCTAAACTAACTGAATCGGGTGGAGGAGAAGGATCTGGATCAGCAATTAACATATGCTGCAAGACAGTTTCAGGCCTTTCGCTATCTCTCCAGCGAATTCTATAAGCAGGCATCTTAGTACCTCTACTTGTAGTTTGTTCAACTGGTTCCATAACCCAGCCTCTTCTTGATCGGCCTTGAGGATTTCTTTTCACTACTGCATCTGCGTGCTTGAAGCGGAAACCAACACGTTCACCACTCATTTAAAAATTTTCGTATTGGATCAGTTTTTATTTTACTTCATTCGAGGTTGATTTTTCAGATTTAGTAGAAGTTATTTCTGGTTTTAACAATGGGAAGGTTATGACATCTCTAATTGAAGGACTATTTGTAAGTAACATGATAAGTCTGTCAATTCCAATTCCTAAACCTCCTGTGGGCGGCATACCTATTTCTAAAGCTTGTAAAAAATCTTCATCAATACAATGTGCTTCAAGATCACCGGCATCTCGCAAAGATTGCTGTAATTGCATTCTCTTCCTTTGATCAACTGGATCTATTAATTCGCTAAATGCGTTAGCAAGTTCGCGGCCTGCAATAAACAACTCAAATCTCTGAACCATCTCTTTATTTTCAGGATGAGGTCTTGCAAGAGGAGAGATTTCAATTGGATAATCGATTACAAAAGTTGGTTCGACGAGTTGAGATTCAACCTTTTCCTCAAAAACTTCATTTAAAAGTCTGCCTAAGGTATTTATTTTTGGAGAAATTTCAATATTACTTTCCTCTAAATCCTTCATAGCTTTATTCAAATCACCATTAAAAGAATCAAAATCAATCCCTGTATATTCCATAACAACATCTTTCATTGATATTCTTTTCCAAGGCTTTGAAAAATCAATTACCTTTTCTTGATAATTTATAATTAAGGAATCACAACAACTTAATACAATATCTCTGATCAGATCTTCAGTTAAATTCATCATATCAATGTAATTAGAGAAAGCCTGATATATTTCCACTGAGGTGAATTCCGGATTATGCTTTGTACTTATCCCTTCATTACGAAAAATTCGTCCTAACTCATATACTTTTTCAAACCCTCCTACCACCATTCTTTTAAGATGTAATTCCGTAGCTATTCTTAAATACAATGGTATGTCTAAGGTATTATGATGAGTAATAAATGGCCTAGCTTCAGCCCCTCCAGCCTCAGATTGAAGGATCGGTGTTTCTATCTCTAAAAAATTTTTTTCATCCAACCACCTTCTTATTAGACTGATACACTTTGCTCTTGTTTTAAATACATTTTTTGACAACGGATTAACTATTAAATCCAAATATCTTTGCCTATACCTTTTTTCTATATCTGTTAAACCATGCCATTTATCAGGCAATGGCTGTAATGATTTGGACAACATTTCCCACTTGGATACTTTTATTGAAAGTTCCCCTTTATTAGTTTTCTTAATAGTTCCATAAACACCAATCCAATCTCCAATATCTACGATTTCTTTAAGATCTTCAAAAGAAAGTAGTTTTGCATGAATTTCAAAATCATCAAGAATTTTTTTTTCTAAATAAAGCTGAATTTTCCCTTCTTGATCAGCAATAGTATAAAAAGCAATTTTTCCCATCACTCTTTTTGCTAAAACTCTTCCCGCGATAGCAACATCTAAGTTAAAATCTTGACCATTTTCTAAATAGCCGAATTTCTCAGTGAGAAATTTAGTAGAATGAGTTATTTTAAAAGTTTCTGCGTAGGGTTCAAATCCTTTCTTGACTAGTGAATTAGCTTTTAATAAGCGAGCCTCTCTAATTTCAGACAAAATTTAATTCAATATTTATGTTTTATTTAATCAAACTATCAGAATAAGTATCAACTTGCCAAAGATGTTGCTTTTTCTCCAACTCTTTGCGAAGCATAACCTATTCCTCTAACAGTAAGTATCAACTCAGGATTTCTTGGATCTGGCTCTAACTTACCCCTTAGCCTAGCCACATAAACATCTACAACTCTCAAGTCAGCTGCTCGTCTTGGAGGATATCCCCAAAGCTGCTCTAGTATTTCAGCTCTTGGAACTACCTTACCTGGCTCATCAAATAATAATTCAAGAAGACTAAATTCAGTATAAGTTAAACTAATTCTTTCTCCAGCCCTAGAAACTTGCCTTCTATTAGTATCAACTACTAGATTTCCAAATTTCATAACTCCTTTTCCAGAAGGAACCTCTTTAGTTTCAGTAACTGTAATACTAGGACCCATACGCCTTAAGATTGTGGCTATTCTGGCTTCTAATTCCTTAGGACTAAACGGTTTTGACAAGTAATCATCAGCTCCTAAATCTAGACCGGCTACTCTTTCAGAGATAGCCTCTAGAGCAGTTAAAAATATTATAGGTACAACTGATTCAGCTCTGATTCTTCTACAAACTGCAAATCCATCCATTTTTGGAAGCATTACATCAAGAACTATTAAATCTGGAGATTCTCTGTGAAAAGCCTCAAGAGCCTCTTCTCCATTGGTGGCTTGGTGAACTTGATATCCTGCTAATTGAAGTCTAGTAACTAATACTTTCAAAACAGCTGGTTCATCATCAACAACTAAAATACTTGCTTTTGACATCGGGAAAATTTTTTTTGCTGATATTTCAAGGCAAATTTATTTTGCAATGAACATCTTATTAATATAATCTAACAATTAAAAATATAACATTATGTACCTTAAATGATAAATTCCTTAAATTTACAAAATTATTTTATTTTTGAAAAAATCCATTATTACCTTTTAGAATCTATTATTCATCTATAAAGCTTATTAATTTGTCCCTTCCTTTTGATTTTTGGAAGAGCCTAAAGAGTAAGGAACATATTAATGGAGCTAATAAACCGGTTATAAAAACTTGAGCAAAAATATTTTTTAATATTGGTAAATACAAAAAAATATTATGGTTATACCAATACTTGAACAAGGCTTGAAAAAAATATAGCGAACCACAAAAAAAACATGCAATAGAACAAATTAAACCAAATCTGAAATGCCCTACAAAAATATTATTTGAAATACTTAACTTTCCAAACCATATTCCACATAAAACCAATCCGGGAATTTGTGTGAAATTACTATCAAGACTCAATGAATCTAAAATAAGTCCTAAAAATAAACCAATTATTAAACCATTAAATGATCCATAGATCATAGACCATGGCAATAACCAAAATAAAGGCCAATAAGGCTGAACTCCTAAGAATTCCAACCAATTAGGATCCCAAAAATAAACTATTGGTATAAATAAAAAGGAAAATAAAGATATTTTTTTTTTAAAGTATTTTCCCATTTAAATTTCAACTTTTAAGATTTGTACCCAATCAATTGCTTGAGGTTTTCCTAAAAGCAAAATATTCGCTGTTTTTTTTGCTTTGAATTCTTCATCAACAGATTGAATAATACCTATGGGAATATTGGGAGGTAACAAAGTGCTTGCTGGGGAAGATAAGACAAAATCTCCCACTTTTATATCGATATCCTTATTAAAAAAAATCACTTTTGGATAATCATTTCCAGAACCGACTAATAATCCATGCATCTGAATCCTTTCAACCCATACTCCCACTTTACTTTCAGGAGAAGTTAATAATCTTACTGTCGAAGTAAATAAAGAAGTATTCTCTACTCTTCCTAATAAGCCTCCTGGACCAACAACAAAACTCCCAATTTCTACTCCGTCTTTTGCACCTTTATTTAAGATAATTTGCCTCCAAAAACTGCCGGTTTTTCTTGAAATAACACTCGCTGAAATACTTTCAGAATCAGACAATCTTTGTAGAGATAAAATTTCGCGTAATCTTTTATTATCTTTCTCCAACTGTTTTAATCTGATCAAAAACTCTTGTTCAACACTTTTAGTTAAAACTTCCCTTTGATATTGTCCTGGCCAAAAAGGTTTTGAAATTAAATAATAAAAATCTTTATATAAAGATCCTTTTGATATTCTCACAAAAAACAAGAACGATAAAAATATAAATAAACCCCAATTTTTCTTTTTATTCCACCAACGATTAGTTGATATTCGTCGAATATCTAACATTCAACTAATCTCTAATCGCATTCCTTATAAAATCAGGTGTATCAACAACTCTCTTGAGTTTTTTGAAATCGTCCAATACCACTCCACAACCGTTAACTACGCATAGTAATGGATTCTCTGCAATATGCGTAAAAATTCCAGTTTCATGGCTAAGCAAATCACTAATCCCTCTTACAAGAGCTCCACCTCCAGCGAGCATAATTCCTCTATCAACTATATCTGCCGCTAATTCAGGAGGAGTTCGCTCCAAAGTTCTTTTTACAGCTTCAACAATTTTGGAAAGAGGATCAGCCATAGCCTCTCTAATTTCTCCAGAGGTTAAAGTAATAGATCTTGGCAAGCCAGATAAAAGGTGTAAACCTCTAACTTCTATAGAAGTATTATCAAATTCATCATCTGGAAATGCGGAGCCAATTTTGATTTTAATATCTTCTGCAGTTCTCTCACCGACAACTAGATTATGTACTTTTTTAAGATAAATTGCTATCGATTCATTAAGTTCATCACCTGCTATTCTTACAGATTCGCTTAGGACCGTTCCGCCTAGACTTAAAACTGCTACTTCAGTAGTTCCACCCCCAATATCAACAATCATGGTTCCAATTGGTTCAGTTACTGGCAATGAAGCTCCTATAGCTGCAGCGACAGGTTCATCAATCAAATGAACCTCTCTAGCCCCAGCTAATCCAGCTTCTCTAACAGCTCTTCGTTCAACACTAGTAACCCCACTCGGAATACCAATAACTATTCTTGGAGCTAAAATTCCCCTTCCTTCATTGCATTTTTGAATAAAAGTTTTTATCATTTGTTCTGCCGCATCAAAATCAGCAATAACTCCATCTCTCAAAGGTCTCACAGCTCTTATATTTCCTGGGGTTCTTCCAAGCATTAATTTTGCTTCTTCACCTACGGCCAAAGGAACTCCCTCTTCAAGATCCATAGCTACTACTGAGGGTTCTTGTAGAACCACACCTTTACCTGATACATGAATAAGAGTATTAGCAGTACCCAAATCAATCCCTATATCCCTAGAAAATTTAAATCTGTTAAAAATCACAATAAGAAATCTATTAAACAAATAATATATCTATTTTCTCAATACCTCAAAAAAAACTTTTATTTAGTTATGAATAGCTTGCAAAACTTAAGCAAAAGCAAAAAAGATGAGTAATATAAAAAAAAATAGCTTATGGAAATTAACACTATTAATTTGGTTGGTAGAGCTGGAAGAGAGCCTGATGTGAGATATTTCGAATCTGGAAGTACAGTTGCCAACTTCACTCTTGCAGTAAACAGAATAAGTAGAGGTGATGAACCTGACTGGTTTAATCTAGAAATATGGGGCAAACAAGCACAAATAGCTGCTGACTATGTCAAAAAAGGTTCTTTAATTGGTATTACAGGAAGTTTTAAAATTGATAGTTGGAAAGACAAGAATACAGGAGAAGATAGATTTAAACCAGTTGTTAGAGTTGATAGATTAAATTTATTGAGCTCTAAGAAAGAAACAGATAATAGCAATTTTTCAAATAATAATAACTCTGGAGATATTCCTTTTTAAGTTATTTTTTTTTTATAAAGTCTTATAAAAAATTTTATTAAAAAATAAACAAATATCAGAATTAATATGGGTTTGACAATAAATTTAATTTGATTCAAATATGTTTCAATAATTGGATAATTTTCGCCAAAGACAAATCCTGCATAAGTTAATAATGTAACCCATATTAAACTTCCTAAACTAGTCCAAATTAAAAATTTCCGAAGTGGCATTAATTCCATTCCAGCGGGTACTGAAATTAATGTTCTTATACCAGGTACTAATCTCCCCCAAAAAACTAACGAAACCCCATATTTATCAAACCATCTCCTGCTCTTAATAAGATCATTAGAAGTTATTCCTATATATTTGCCCCTTTTATCTAAAAAGTTTGATAATCTTTTTTCATTTACTAATTTACCCAAATAATACCAAGGCATAGACCCTAGTATCGTTCCAAATACACCCCAAAAAACCAAAATATAGAAATTTAATTTTTGTTGGTAGACAAAAAATCCACCTAAAGGCATAATTATTTCCGATGGAATTGGAGGTATAATATTCTCTAAAAACATCGCCAAACATATCGTGAGGTAGGCTATTGTTGAATTTGTTTCAACAGCCTTACTAATATATTCAGGAATGGAAGTGAGTAAATTAATAAAAATTAAACTCAAATTTAATATCTATATTGCTCTGGTTTATAAGGTCCTTCAACAGAGACATTAATATAGTCTGCTTGATCTTTAGTTAGTTTTGTTAACTTAGCCCCAATTTTATCCAAATGTAACCTAGCAACCATTTCATCTAAATGTTTAGGTAAAACATAGACCTCTTTAGAGTATTCATCTGACTTATTGAAAAGTTCAATTTGAGCTAATACTTGATTAGTAAAAGAATTACTCATAACAAAACTTGGATGACCTGTTGCACAGCCTAAGTTAACAAGTCTTCCCTCTGCTAAAAGAATAATTTTATTTCCACTTGGCAAAGTAATATGATCAACTTGAGGCTTAATATTTTCCCATGGGTAATCTTTCAACGAGGCAACATCAATCTCGTTATCAAAATGTCCAATATTACAGACTATCGCCTCATCCTTCATTTTAATAAGGTTATCGTTAGTTATAACTTGATAATTACCAGTAGCAGTAACAAATATATCAATATCTTCAACAACATCATTTAATGTGACAACACTAAAACCCTCCATAGCTGCTTGAAGAGCGCATATAGGATCAACTTCAGCAACCTTGACTATTGCTCCAAGTCCTCTTAATGATTGAGCAGACCCTTTACCAACATCTCCGAATCCCATTACTAACGCAACTTTTCCTGCAATCATTACATCAGTCGCACGTTTGATACTGTCAACTAGAGATTCTCTACAACCATATAAATTATCAAATTTACTCTTAGTAACTGAATCGTTTACGTTGATAGCAGGAAATGGTAGTGCATTTTGTTTTTGCAATTGATAAAGTCTTGCAACTCCTGTTGTTGTTTCTTCAGTAACGCCGATAATATTTCCCTTAATACGAGAGTAGAAGCTACTATCTTCTTGCAATTTAGACCTAATTGAGTTGAATAATGCTATTTCCTCTTCATTACTAGGATTCTTTAGAACTGACAAATCCTTTTCTGCTTTACTACCAAGTATTAATAAACCTGTTGCATCTCCACCATCATCAAGAATCATGTTTGGAGAATCTGTACCCCAATCTAAAATGTAATGAGTATATTGCCAATACTCATCAAGACTCTCACCTTTTTTTGCATAAACAGAAATTCCTTGTTCTGCAATAGCAGCAGCAGCATGATCTTGAGTTGAGAAAATATTGCATGAAGCCCATTTAACTTGTGCACCAAGATCAACAAGAGTTTCAATCAAAACAGCAGTTTGAATAGTCATATGCAAACTACCAGCTATTTTTGCACCATTTAGAGGCTTATCCGAATGATGCTTATCTCTAAGTGCCATTAATCCAGGCATTTCAGTTTCGGCAATTTTAATTTCTTTACGTCCGAAATCTGATAAAGAAATATCTTTAATTACGTAGTTTGGTATGGAGGTTTTAATCGAATTAGCAATAACCATTTCTAAAAATATCTTATACTTAGACTATAAGCGATTTTTATATAATTTAGTGTTTGTTGGGAATTTAAAAGAAACAATTCAATTAGGAAGTGATTTTGCTCGAAGATTAAATCCAAAATCGGTTATTTTACTACAAGGTCCCATTGGAGCTGGAAAAACTTCATTCGTCCAAGGAATTGCATTAGGCCTATCTATTTCAGAAGATATTACAAGTCCAACATTTGCCTTATCGCATCATTACAATTCTGGAACAATTCCACTAATTCATATGGATTTATATCGGCTAGAAAATAGTTTGATGGCAAAAGAATTCTTTATTTCTGAGGAAGAAGAGGCTATACAAAATGAAGCTATAATGGTTATTGAATGGCCGGAATTAATAAAGCCATGTTTGAATAATTTCTGGAAAATAGAAATAAGTTACGCTACAAATTTTGGGAGAAATTATAAAATTTGGGATCCAAAAAATTTATTAACCTTTGAATAGTCTGGTTGTTGTTCAATCGCACCTTCACCAAGACAGGTGAGTAACCCACAAATACTTGCGAATTTTACACAATTTTGTATTTCTGATTCATTTGAAGGATAATCAAACGACAGTAATTGTGAAATTAATCCAGCTAAAAAAGCATCACCTGCTCCAGTAGTATCAATAATTTTTAGCGACTTAGAAACTTCAGTCGTTCCTTGTACTCCATTTATTAACCAACAAATAGGATTTGCTCCATCTGTAATTATTACATCAGGACGGTTTAACAATCTTTCAGATATTTCCAAAGGATTTTTATTTTCAAAAAATAAAATTGCTTCCTCTTTGGCCAACTTTAAAATATGCGCCTTATTCAATAAATTCCTTATTAAATCAACTCTCTCCTTTTTATTAGTTTCTGATGAAGAAGTGGCAAAATCCCAAAAAACCTCTCTCCAGTTCAAGTCAATTATTATTTTTACATCAAATTTATTAGCTAAACTCAATAAAAAGTTAATAGTATCTGCAGATATTGAAGACGATAATATAATTGTTCCACAAACTAAATATTTTGTTTTTGAAAAGAGGTTTTCCAAACTTTTCAAATCTTTTTTAATTTCATTCTTATCAAAAGCCTCATCAGCAAAAAATGTATTTAAGCTTGTATCAAAACCAGAAAAATATCGATCTCCGGAATTATCCCTATTTACCTTAACGATACGAGTGGGAAGACAATCATCCAATTGCAAAAAATTTATATTTACCTCCAATTCTTTAAATTGATTAATAAATTTCTTACCAAATTCATCACTTCCTATACGTCCAATAAAGACTGAATCTATTTGTAATTTTCTCAATGCACAAGCTACATTTGCAGGAGCTCCTCCCAAAAAATCTGTAAATTCTTGATTTGATTTATTCTTGATTCTATCTATTAAAGCCTCCCCAATACAAATAACTTTTGTTTTTTTCATAGACTAAAAATTTTTTCTAAACTAAGAATAATTAATCGAAAACGATTTTTTTTTTTTTGAATTAAAGTTTAATTAATATTTTTCTTCTAATGTCCTTTAAAAAATCCGAAAATTGGAAATGGAAAAATTGGGACATATCATGGTCTTCAACAAAACAATCCTCTAACAATAGTGATTTAAATATTTTATTAATTCATGGTTTTGGAGCATCAAAACGACATTGGAGACATAATCAAGATTTTCTCGGAAATAATCATAATTGCTATTCAATTGACCTACTAGGCTTTGGAGAAAGTAGCCAACCTGGAGCTTCATTAGATTATGAGTCTTACAAAGATAATTATGTTAAATATTCCTTTGACTTATGGGGAAGTCAGGTAGCTACTTTTTGTAATGAGGTAATTAAATCTCCTGTTTATCTAGTAGGCAACTCAATCGGTGGAGTTGTATCTTTAAAAGCTGCTGAAATTCTCAAAGAAAATTGTAATGGCCTTGTTTTAATTGACTGTGCCCAAAGAACAATGGATGATAAGAGACTTAAAAGAAGCGATGTATTAATGAACTTATTGCGTCCGGTAATAAAAACATTAGTAAGTAAAAGAATTATTAGTAACACCCTTTTTGAGAGAGCTGCCAATCCAGCAGTTATTAAACAAATCCTTAAAAAAGCATATCCCTCAGGAAAAAATATTGATGAAGAATTAATAGAAATTTTATATAATCCTTCTCAAAGAAAAAATTCAAAAGAGGCTTTTCGTGGTTTTATTAATTTATTCGATGACTATCTCGCTACAGACCTATTTTATAGGGTTAATTCTCCAATTCAGTTGATTTGGGGAGAAAAAGATCCTTGGGAATCTCTAAATGAAGCAAAATCTTGGAAGAAAAACTATAAAAATATAAAAAGACTAGATGTTATTAAAGAGGCTGGACATTGTCCTCACGATGAAAATCCTGAGGAGACTAACAATTTAATTTGTCAATTTATTCAAGAGACGAAATAAGCTTCCACACTTTCGCTAAGTCTTCTTAAACCTCTTAGACCATCTCTTTCTAGATTTCTTACCCTATCTCTACTAATACCCAAGACACGTCCAATACCCGTTAGAGACATTGGCTCATCTCCATCCATTCCATATCTCATTCTTAAGACTCTACATTGCAAATCAGGTAACTGATGAAGTAGTGAATGTAAATCACCCCTCATACAGTCCATTTCGATTTGCTCATCAGGTAAATCTTCTCCTCCAGCTAATAAATCCAGTAAAACTGTATCTTCACCATCACCTACTTTTGTTTCTAGACTTACTGGCTGCCCAGCTTTGCACATTAAATCTTTAACATCATCTTCGGGCAACTCAACATATTTAGCTAGTTCACTTATTGTAGGTGTTCTTGACATTTCTTGACTCAACTCTCTTTGACCTTTTTTTAGCTTATTAAGCATCTCTGTTATGTGGATTGGCAATCTAATAGCTCTACTTTTTTCTGCAATTGCTCTTGTAATACCTTGTCTAATCCACCAATACGCATATGTTGAAAACTTATATCCTCTAGCAGGATCAAATTTTTCTACACCTCTTACTAATCCAATTGTTCCCTCTTGAATTAAATCAAGAAGTTCCATATTTCTTTTTGTATATTTTTTTGCAACACTGACGACTAATCTTAAATTTGCAGCAACCATTCTTTCTTTTGCTCGCTGACCAGCTCTGAGTCTTTTTTTGATTTGTGAAGTAGATAAATTTAACTTTTCAGCTAATTCTTCAGGTGAAGGTTTATTATCTGTCAATTCCATTATTTCAATTTCAGCTCTCTCAACTTGCATATATTCTTGAACTTGCCTACCTAAAGTGATTTCTTGTTCGTGTGATAGTAATGGAACTCGTCCAATATCCCTCAAATAAGACCTAACCAAATCTACATCATTACTGGATTTTAAAGATGAAATAGTAGCTAATTTATTCTCAACTAATGTTTCGGGTGACATAAAAGTTAATGTTGTTTTGTAAACAATACCATTAAGAAATGTAAAGTTAAACAAAAAAACCCACAATTCTACAAAAATGAGAATAAATACCTAGTAATTCTTACAAAATTGAAGAATTAAGTAGCCAATTTGCAGTACTAAGATAAATAAATACCCCAGCAATATCTGTCACAGTAGTTATGAAGGGGGAAGACATCAAAGCAGGGTCTAAACCCATCCTTTCGAATAGTAAGGGAAGAATAGCTCCGGCGGTTGCAGCTAACGTTGTTATCGAAATCAAGCTAATTCCAACTGCGGATGCGATTAATGGTCCCTCCCCTTGCCACCAAGCAAAGGGGAAAACCACTAGCATCATTAAAATCCCTAATAAAGCACCAGTTATTGCCTCTTTAACCACTACCTTAAATGCACCCATTGATTTTAATTTTTGAGTACTTAAACCCCTTATAACAACTGTTGAGCTTTGGGCTCCAACATTTCCTCCGGTACCGATAAGCAATGGGATAAAAGCAGCTAGTAAAACTATTTCTTTCAAAATCTGATCATTCATTGCAATAACTTTTGTAGTTAAACCATTAGCTAGAACTAAAATTAATAGCCATAAAATTCTCCTTCGAGCAATTGTAAATAAACCACTTTGAAAATAATCATCCTCATCACCAAGCTGAACAGCGCCTGCAGCATAAATATCTCGAGTAGCTTCTTGCTCAATAACATCAATCAAATCATCAACCGTAACAATTCCAACTAATCTTTTTTCTTTATCTACAACTGGGAGAGCTAAAAAATCATATCTTTGAATTGCTCTAGCTACATCCTCTTGATTAGTATTAGTGGAAATATTAACGACATCCTTTGTCATAACCTCACCAATAGGCCTAGTAGGATCTGCCGTAACAAGATCTCTTAAAGATAAAATTCCAGTTAGATGCCTTTCTTTATCCGTGACATATAGACTATATATTGTCTCTGTAAATGCAGCCCTTTTTCTTACTATCGACAATGCTTCCTCAGCAGTTTGCATTTCTTTTAAATCTATGAATTCAGTAGTCATTAATCTGCCAGCAGTTTCTGGCTCATATCCTAATAATTCTGCCGTTACTTTTCTCTCACCAGGACTTAGTGCTGACAGAAATTTTCTTACAACTTTTGCAGGTAATTCATCAAAAAGTTGAACCCTATCATCAGGAGACATTTTTTCAACTATTTCTAAAACCTCCCCGGAACGAAGTCTATCTAGTAATGTTTGCTGCACTATTGGATCTAAATACTCATAAACCTCAATTGCCTCATTTTTTTTTAATAACCTAAATGCAAGAGCTTGGAGTATTAAAGGAAGACTACCAATGGCATCAGCGATATCAACGGGCTGGGAAGGTTCAAGTAATAATTTTGCTTCATCATAATTTCCTGCAATAAGTAATTCCTCAAGCTGGATTGTGATCTTTCCACGATTAGATAAATCCGAAGATAAAGAAGTACTTACCTCTATATTATTATTTTCTTCCATGATATTTCCCTTTATCGAAGTAACATTAATATTATATAAAAATTAAGTAATTTTTCTACTTAACTGAAAACCAATATACATTATTATTAAATTTAAAATAACAATTACATTCAAATAAATAAATAACTTTAGATAGTAACCTTGGATAATAAATTGATATAAAAAGTGAACAAAACCGCTAAAAGATGTAAAGCAAGCAAAGAAACCACTAAATAAAATTTCTTTTTTTGACTTACTAATTTTCCTTGAAATAAAAAAGCCATATAAAAAAGAACCTATAATAGAAATAACAAAATTATTTTTAAAATAAAATCTTAGGAATGTAGCGCAATAGGCAGTTAATAAAAAAGTTAATAAATATTTTTTATTCAATTTATAAAGGTTAAAGTAATAAAATATCCTAAACAAAAAAATAAAAAAGATAATAATATAACTTCAGCATAATAAATCAATAGGATTAAATATTTTTTTTCTCGAATCAAATTAAATAACTGATATATGAAAGATGAAAATGTACTGAAACATCCTAAAAAACCAACAAAAATAAATAGTATTAAATTCTTATTTGTTATATTCAAACCTTCGAAAATACCTAAAAATAAAGAGGCTAAAACATTTACTATTAAAATATTATTAGAATAAAATATTTTCTTTTTTCCAGAAATATATTTTATAAACATTCTTACAATCAACCCGAAGGTACTTCCTACTAAAATATAAATAAAACCATCTAGTTCCAAGATCTATATTTTAATCCAACCCCTTTTAGTTCTATTAGGATGTTCAATAAATTGATTTGTTAGCAATTCTACTCGTGCCCAAGTATCATTTTCTTTGACTACCCATTTTTGTAAAACTGATAATGAAGAACCGGTATCAAGAACCAACAATTTTTTAGCGTTAATTTTTGGAAAAGTATAAAGTGAACAATTTGAATTTAATATGATTTCTTTGGAATTATTAAGAGTATTATATTTGTTTAAATCCCTTTGTATTCCTCCTGCAGGTAATGTAATTGGGCCAATCAGAGCGAATCCGATTAAACAAATATTTTTTATCACATTTTTTATCATATATCTAATGTCGCCATATCTAAATTGGCACTATGAGTTTCAATAAACTCTCTTCTTGGTGCCACTTTATCTCCCATCAAAATATTGAAAATTCTATCTGCTTCTAGAGCATCTTCAATTTCTACTCTTTTCATCATTCGTGTCTGAGGATTCATTGTTGTATCCCATAATTGTTTAGGCATCATTTCACCTAAACCTTTAAATCTTTGAATATTATAGTTAGCTTTTTCTCCAAAATCTTCTATAGTTTGCTTCAATTGATTTTCGTTATAGCAATATTTATGATTTTTTCCTCTTTCAACTTTGTATAAAGGGGGACAAGCAATGTATATAAAACCTTTTTCAACGAGATCCCTTTGATATCTATAAAAAAAAGTTAATAGTAATGTTCTAATATGTGCCCCATCTACGTCTGCATCAGTCATAATTACAACCCTATGATACCTAAGAGAATTTACATTAAACTCTTCACCCTTTATACCCAATCCCAAAGCAGTGATTAGTGATTGAATTTCTGTATTTTTATATATTTTTGCATCATCTGTTTTTTCAATATTTAATATTTTTCCTCTCAAAGGTAAAATCGCCTGAAATCTCCTATCTCTTCCTTGTTTAGCTGAACCTCCAGCGGAATCACCCTCAACTATATAAATCTCTGCACCTGAGGGATCTCTTGAACTGCAATCTGCCAATTTGCCAGGCAAAGTTGAACTCTCAAGAACACTTTTTCTCCTTACTAAATCCCTCGCTCGTTTAGCTGCTTCTGCCGCATTAAAAGATTGAATTGCTTTTTCTAGAATTAAATCAAAAACATTAGGATTAAATTCCATATACTTTATTAATGATTCTCCTATGAGCGAATCAACAATCCCTCTCACTTCAGTATTTCCCAATTTTGTCTTTGTTTGACCTTCAAATTCCGGTTCTGGAACTTTTACAGATAATACGACTGTCAAACCTTCTCTAATATTTTCTCCTGACAAATTTTTATCAACTTCTTTTCTTTTACCTCTTTTTTTCGCGATAGCATTAAAAGTTCTAGTCAATACAGTTTTTAAGCCATCTATATGCGTGCCGCCATCTATCGTTCTGATATTATTTGCAAATCCCAATATATTATCTGAATAAACATCCGAGCACCATTGCAAAGCTGCTTCCACGTAAACATTATCTTTTTGTGAATCGACATAAATAACCTCAGAATGAATAGATTCCTTTTCTTTATTTATGTACTCAACATATTCTTTAATACCGCCATCATATAAGTAAATTTCTTCTTTGAAAGAACCATCCGATAAATTTTGCCTCTCATCTCTAAATATAATTTTGACGCCGCCATTGAGATAAGCCAATTCTCTTAATCTTGAGGATAAAAGAGCATAATCAAATTTAATACCATCAGTAAATATCGATGTATCTGGCTTAAAACAAATTGTTGTACCTTTTCTAAATGGTTTTTTTTGTTGTTTTTGGGATTTTAATTCACCTTTTGCAATTCCTTTCTCAAATCTTTGATTAAATTCATAACCATCTCTTGAAACAGTAACATGCACCCACTCACTTAGAGCGTTAACAACAGAGATTCCGACACCATGTAATCCACCAGAAACCTTATATCCACCACTTCCAAATTTTCCCCCTGCATGAAGAACAGTAAGAACAGTTTCCAGAGCACTTTTACCTGTCCTTGGATGTATATCTGTGGGAATACCCCTGCCATTATCTGAGATCAAAGCTGATCCATCTTCTTTAAGAACTATCTCAATATGATCACAATGACCTGCTAAGGCTTCATCTACAGAATTATCTACGACTTCATATACAAGATGATGAAGCCCTCTTGGACCAGTAGAACCAATATACATTCCTGGTCGTTTACGAACAGGTTCTAATCCCTCTAAAACCTGTATCTGATCAGCACCATAGTCATTGGAGATTTTATTAGATCTTTTTTCCTCACTCATTTAATATAAAAAATAAAATAAAACTTTTAAAATGTTATTTTTAAAAGGTGTTTCATTAAATTTACCATCGGGATAAGAGAAAGGCTTGAAGTAAATGCAAAATTTAATCACTTTAATCATATGAATGGAATATTTATTCCAAAAAATCACATATGTTCCAACCAAAACCATTAGTAATAGTTTTAATCGGACCTACAGCGAGTGGCAAAACTGAGCTAGGAATCGAAATTGCTAAATATTTTAATCTCAATATACATAATGTCGACTCAAGACAACTTTATCGATTTATGGACATAGGTACAGCAAAGCCAACTAAAGAACAACAAAAAACAATAAAGCATTTTTTAATAGATCTTGAAGAACCCTCTAGCCAAGTAAATGCAAAACAATTTCAAGAAATTGCTACCAAATCAATAAATCGAGAACTAAATCAAAACAGAATTCCTTTTCTAATAGGCGGGAGCGGGCTATATATGAATTCAATAATAAAGGGTTTCTTTGCTCCGAATGTGCCCCCTCAAAAAGTTTTAAGATCACAATTCGAAAAACTAGGGCAAGAAAAATGTTGGGAACTTTTAAAAATTTGTGATCCTGTCTTAACAAAAAAAATCAATTACGCTGATCAAGTTAGAACGATAAGAGCTTTAGAAGTCTTTTATGTAACGGGCAAACCAATATCCTCTCAAAAATTCCAGAACCCTCCCCCATGGAAAATATTAGAATTAGGTCTATACAGAGAAGATTTAAAAGAACGTATTTTCAAAAGAACAAAAAATATGTTTGAATTTGGAATTATAGATGAGACCAAAAAGATTATTAATCAATATGGATCAAATTTACCTTTACTAGAAACGATTGGATATAGAGAAGCCAAGGATGTAATAAAGGAAAATTTAAAACTTGAAAAAGCTATTGAAATAACTACAACAAAAACAATCCAATTTGCTAAGAGACAAAAAACATGGTTCCGTAATAAAAACAATCCAATATGGCTTAATAACAAAAACCTACTAAAAGATGCAATAATCAATAT
Source organism: Prochlorococcus marinus subsp. pastoris str. CCMP1986 (assembly GCF_000011465.1). Taxonomy (NCBI): domain Bacteria; kingdom Bacillati; phylum Cyanobacteriota; class Cyanophyceae; order Synechococcales; family Prochlorococcaceae; genus Prochlorococcus; species Prochlorococcus marinus. Next base: position 1,563,854 of record NC_005072.1, read on the forward strand.
AAAGCATGCATTACGCTAGCTTTATAAAATAAGTAGATCTTTTCATCAAAACACCTTTTTAAAAAACTGAATGCCACCACGTCCACGCTTTGATCGCCGCGCTCCTGTTAGAGAGCTCCCAAATATTAACGAAAGAATTAAATACCCTCAACTAAGAGTTGTTGATTCAGATGGTAAACAACTAGGAGTGATTGATAGAATAAAAGCGCTAGAAATTGCTCATCAAAGAGGACTTGACTTGGTTTTAGTAAGCGAGAAAGCTAATCCGCCTGTTTGTAGGATAATGGATTACGGAAAATATAAATTTGAACAGGAGAAAAAAGCAAAAGAAACAAAGAAAAAATCTCACCAAACTGAAGTTAAAGAGGTGAAAATGAGATACAAAATTGATAAACATGATTATGACGTAAGAATAGGTCAAGCTGTGAGATTTTTAAAATCAGGCGATAAAGTTAAATGTACAGTTTTTTTTAGAGGTAGAGAAATTCAGCACTCAAATTTAGCAGAAACACTCCTTTTAAAAATGGCTAATGATTTAGAAGAACAGTCAGAAGTTCAACAAAGACCAAAAAGGGAAGGTAGAAATATGATTATGTTTTTAAGTCCCAGAAAAACACCTTTAATAAAAAAAGAAGAAGGGTAAATCTAGGCAATTTACAATACTAAATTCATTCAAAAATTTTAATGGATGTTAAAATATCACTTAATATCATTAAAGAAATTAATTAGGTTTTTTCTAAAGTGAGATTTCATATTCAACAAGAAATTGATATTCCTGCATCTACACAGTTATATAATCAAATTTGCTTTGCAATTGCAGCTAGATATTATCCTCCAGGTCATCGCTTGCCTAGTACTAGACAATTAGCTATGCAAACAGGATTGCATCGCAATACTATAAGTAAAGTTTATAGACAACTCGAAACGGATGGAGTGGTTGAAGCGATAGCAGGATCAGGGATTTATGTGAGAGATAATCTTAAAAAATCTTTTAATTCAAAAAACAATTTAAATACAACTCCTGCTCTAGAGACAAAAAAAGCAGTTGACAAATTAATCAAACTTGGATGCACTCTTCAAGAAACAAGAAATCTGTTGACTAATGAAATTGATTGGCGCATTAAATGTGGATCAAGAATAATAGTTAGTACCCCTCGGGAAGATATAGGTGCCTCTATGTTAATTGCAGAAGACCTCTCTCCTAACATCAACGTACCAGTAGAAGTTATCCCTATGGAAGAATTAGAAAAAGTTCTTTGCAACTCCAATAATGGGACAATTGTCACAAGTAGATATTTTTTACAACCCTTAGAAAAATTAGCAAAACAATATAGGGTTAGAGCTATTGCTGTTGATTTGAGCGACTTTCAGAAAGAATTAAAAATAATCAAAGAATTAAAACCTGGTAGTTGTGTAGGTATTGTAAGCATCAGTCCTGGCCTATTAAGAGCTGCAGAAATCATCATACATAGCATGAGAGGAAGTGATATAGTAATCATGACTACCATCTCAGATAACAGTAATAGATTATTAGCCCTTTTAAAAGCTTCCAATCATATAGTTTGCGATGGACCTAGTTTATCTGTTATTGAAAATACTCTGCTAAAAAATCGTTCTCAGTTGATGAGAGTACCACAAATTATATGTGCAAAAAATTATTTAAGCATAAAAACTATAAATCATTTAAAAACTGAGATAGGAGTAATTAATTAATTCATCATGCTAAGAACTTTCAAGTCAGATATTGAAATAATAAGAGAGAGAGATCCTGCAGCAAGAGGAATTTTAGAAATTTTTCTTTGCTATCCTGGTTTCCAATCAATTATCGTTCATAGGTTTACCCATAAATTATGGTTATTAAAGTTACCCTTAATTCCGAGATTATTAAGTCATTTAAATAGATTATTAACAGGAATAGAAATACATCCAGGTGCCAAAATCGGGGAAAAAGTTTTTATAGATCATGGCATGGGTGTTGTCATCGGCGAAACAGCTGAAATTGGTAATAACTGCTTACTTTATCAAGGAGTTACATTAGGAGGAACTGGTAAAAGTCATGGCAAAAGGCATCCAACATTAATGGAGAATGTTGTAGTTGGGGCAGGAGCAAAAGTTCTAGGCTCAATAATAATTGGGCAAAATACTAGAATTGGTGCAGGTTCAGTCGTTGTTCGTAATGTCGAAGAAAATAGTACTGTTGTTGGAATACCAGGAAGAGTAGTTCATCAAAGTGGTGTAAAAGTTAATCCCTTAGCACACTCTGCTTTACCAGACGCTGAAGCTAATGTAATCAAAAATTTAATGGACAGAATAGATCAGCTTGAAAACCAAATCCTTCAACTACAAAATACCCTTCAATGTTTGGTAAATTCAGAATCTAATGATATTTCTAAAATTGGCAATGCACAAAATCTAAAAGACAAAGAAATAATAGAATTCTTAGGAGATAACTAATTGCGAATTAATTATTAGTTACTTTTTCACTTTTAGGTTGAAACATAAACATTGAATAAATAACATTTCTTCTCATATTAGTCATCATTTCAAGAAACATATCATAACCTTCATTTTTATATTCAATCAAGGGGTCCTTTTGACCATAACCTCTTAATCCTACAGATTCTCTTAAAGAATCCATCGATTGAAGATGTTCTCTCCATAAATTATCAATTTGTTGAAGTATAAAAAACCTTTCAGCTTCCCTCATTAAACCTGGACGAAATTTCTCTATTTGAGCCTCCTTCAAATCATATGCAATACGTAATTGCTCTTGAAGATAATTTTTTAATTCTTCAATAGATAAGACACTAACATCTTCTGATTTAAGATCATTTAATAAATAAATGAATTCTTTTACTTTAGAAATCAATTGATCTATGTCCCATTCTTCTGGAGGTAAATCAGGATTGATATAAGCTTCTACAATTTCTTCCATTGTTCTTTCTCCATACCCTATGACTTGTTTCTTCAAATCATTCCCTTTTAGAACTCTTAATCTCTCATTATAAACCGCTTTTCTTTGATTATTCATTACCTCATCATATTCAAAAACTTGTTTTCTGATGTCATAATAATAAGTCTCGACTTTCTTCTGTGCACTTTCTAAAGATCTAGTAAGCATTCCTGACTCAATAGGCATATCTTCATCTACCCTAAAAGCGTTCATTAGGTTTGCTACCCTATCTCCTCCAAATATCCTTAATAGATTATCTTCCAAAGATAAAAAGAATCTGGTACTTCCAAGATCTCCTTGTCTACCTGCTCTTCCTCTAAGTTGATTATCAACTCTTCTTGACTCATGCCTTTCAGTTCCTATGACATGAAGACCTCCAGCATTCCTAACATTTTCTTCTTCATGAATTAATACCTTTTCATATTCATTTTTCACCTCTGATAAAGATTCTCTCAAAGATTGTATTAGTTTATCTTCAGTTGGAGCTTTTTCAGCAGCAGTAGCTATTTTATCGTCTAATTCCAGAATAGTTAAGCTTCTATCTCCCCAATTTTTTACAAGTTCATTGGATAATAAAGATAGTTTTCTTTTAATATCTTCGCCTAACTGACATGGGAAAAGACTGTCTACACCGCTTTTAGTATTTTTATTTGCAATTGAGTCAACATTTGCAGAAAATCCTCCCCCAGATTTTGAATTTCTTTGTTGAGGTATTGGCGGTTTATGCTCATTATCTGGCTTAACTAGTAAGGGCATTAAAGTCTCTTTTAATTTTAGCCTTGCCATATAGTCGCTATTACCACCAAGAATAATATCAGTTCCTCTTCCCGCCATATTTGTTGCGATAGTGACGGCACCAGATCTTCCAGCCTGAGCTACGATTTCTGCCTCGCGTTCTACATTCTCTGGTTTTGCATTTAGCAAATTATGTGGGATTTGCTGCTCGAAAAGAAGTGAACTTAATAACTCACTTTTTTCGACACTTGTTGTACCTACTAAAACAGGTCTACCGTTCCTATGTATTTCTGCTGTCTCATTAGCAACTGCTTTCCATTTTCCAAGCTCTGTTTTAAAAACTTGATCAGCCCAATCTTGTCTTTTTCTTATCTGATTAGTTGGAACAACTGTTGACTCTAATTTATAAGTTTTTTCAAATTCTACCTCTTCGGTCTTTGCAGTTCCTGTCATACCAGCTAATCCTGGATATAAAAGGAAAAAGTTCTGATACGTTATAGATGCTAATGTTTGGGTCTCAGGTTGAATTTTAAGACCTTCTTTTGCTTCGATTGCCTGATGTTGTCCATCACTCCATCTTCTTCCAGGCATAACCCTTCCAGTAAATTCATCAACTATTACTGCTTCATCTTTTTTAATGATGTAATTTACATCTTTAACGAATAATTCTTTAGCTTTTAATGCATTAGTAATGTAATGAGCCCAAGGATCTTTAGGATCGTATAAATCATTAACCTTCAAGGCCTCTTCACATTTAGCAAATCCTTGATCAGTTAATATACAACTACGTTGTTTTTCATCAACTTCATAATCACCCTCTGGATCAATTCCATCTTTACTCAACTCTTTCGCCTTAATTAGAGACAATGATAATTCTGCCGCTTTTTGATATTTTTCTTGTGGCCTTTCTATTTGACCAGAAATTATTAGAGGAGTTCTTGCTTCATCAATTAAAATTGAATCTACTTCATCTATAACGCAATAATTAAATTTTCTTTGAACTACTTCTTCGATTTCAGTAGCCATGTTATCTCTCAAATAATCAAAACCTAATTCAGAATTAGTGGCATAGGTTATGTCACATGCATAGTTTTTTTTTCTTTCAGCAGGACTCATATCTTGCTGAATTAGACCAACTGATAAGCCCAAAAAACGATGCACTTGTCCCATCCACTCAGCATCTCTTCGAGCTAAGTAGTCGTTCACGGTAACAACATGTACACCTTTACCAGTTAAAGCATTGAGATAACATGGTAGCGTTGCAACGAGAGTTTTACCTTCTCCAGTTTTCATCTCAGCAATTTGTCCTTCATGGAGAACCATCCCACCAATTAATTGCACATCAAAATGACGCATTTCTAAAACTCTTTTACTTGCTTCTCTGACGATTGCAAAAGCTTTTGGTAACGTTTCTTCTAATAGTTCCTTTTGTTTTTTAATATTTAACTCTGATGAAATATTTGATTTAAGATTATGAGTTTCATTCCGCAATTCATCATCAGTTAATATGGATACGTCTTCTTCTAATAAGTTTATTTCTTCAACCATTGGTTGATATCTCTTTAACTTTCGTGTATTCGGGTCTCCCAACAAAAGTTTGAGCATAATTGTTTTTCCTCTAAAAAATTTATCCTATTACAATCATTATAAATTAGTGCGTTACAACTAAAAGAGCAAATCCTATATCTCTTTATTTTTTTAAAAAGAAATCGATTAAGGTGTAAATCAAAGTTACCAACGAAGTTATTACATTTCTCTCAAAATTCTAGAATTTCCAAACTTATGAAACCAGTATTTTTAATTAAACATTCACAAGGTGCTCTTGGATTAAGATTATTTGGATTAGGTCCTAATCTCAAACCCACGAAAGGATTATTTAAACTTCAACAATTTCTTCATCGTAATGCATTTTGGGCTAAGGATAGAACAATTAAAGACCTCAAAAAATGTCTTGCTAATAGCGATGTTGTTGTAAGTATTTGGTCTAATAATGAACCAGTTGGTTTTGGAAGAGCCTTGTCAGATGGTATTTATAGAGGCGTTTTATGGGATATAGTAATTGATCAAGATCATCAAGGGAAAGGTTACGGCAAGATGATTGTGAAAAATCTTTTAGAATCAAATAAAATAAAACATACCAAGAAAATATATTTAATGACTACGAGCAAAAAAATGTTTTATTCGCAAGTTGATTTCAAAGAAGTTACTTCACAAAATCTTTTAGTACACGAAATGTAAATTACTTCTTAAATAAAAAATATTTCGAACCTAAATAATTATTTAAGGCGCCAATAAATGCTCCTATCAACCAAGCAATCTTATAATTATCAATTAATCGACTCAAAAAAATAATTACTAGAGACATTTCTAAACCTCCTAAAAAATAAATTAAACAAAAAATAAAAAAAGATTTAATTATTTTTTTTTGTGAATTATCTCTAAAAACCCAAATCTTTGCAAAAACAAATGATGATAAAAGTCCTGTCGAGTAACCCAATAAGGAAGCAAATATTATATTTTTAAAAATTAAATAAAATGAATTAAATACTAAGAAATTTATAAATGTTGCAATTAAACCCGAGATAAAAAATCTTAATATTTGATATTTATTTGCTTGAGAAATACTATTCAAAATTTTTAAAATTTTACTAACCTCTTTGATCTTTAAGATATAAATCTTGCATAAAGCCACCTTATAAATGGACCCAAAATAGGAACGGGCCCAAAAGTAGGACCACAAAAATCAAAATAATCTCTGTGTTCTTGGATTAAGCCATTGTCAGAAAATATCAAACGTGTCGTGCCAGGATATATAAATTCTTTACCCATAATTTTTAAACCCATAGTCCATTCTACAAATCCATAGTTTCCGCTGATTGATATTGCATGAGTTTCCAAATAAACATCATCGCATCTTTTAACCAGCTTTTCTTGGGCCTCTACATAAGAATCTAATCCTTTCGTTTCCTGTGTTGGATCAATGAAGGTAACATTCTCATTATAAAACTCTGCCCACTTTGCTTTTGTTGGTGCATCTGCCCCATAGGGTTTAGTAAATAATCCTCTTAAATCCTCAATAGAAACAGTAAGTGGCATTTAAAAATTTATATTTATTTATTAATTATATTTCAAATTTTGTATTTTAAAAAAGTAATCATTTAAATAATCTGATTTAGCAGAACAATAGCCAACCAATTAATACAGCTTTAAAAGCGGATGAAGAGATTCGAACTCTCGACATTCTCCTTGGCAAGGAGATGCTCTACCACTGAGCTACATCCGCATACCTAGTTCATTTTATCTTAAAAAAGGAATGAAATGAACAAAACCTTACTTTTTTTGAAACTAATTTAAATTTTTGATTAAAGAACCCATCTCAATTGCTTGTAAAGCATAGTTCCAACCAAGGTTGTTTTTTATCCCAGCTCTTTCTAAAGCCTGTTGCATACTATCAGTAGTTAAAACACCAAAAATAATTGGGACATTATTTTCATATGAAACTTGTGAAATTCCCTTACTAGCCTCAGAAATAACAACATCATAATGAGAAGTTTCTCCTCTAATAACAGCTCCAAGAGCAATTACAACGTCATAGTTAGTTTTTTTCAAAAGTGTTTTAGCTGCTATTGGCAGTTCAAATGATCCAGGAACCCAAACAATATCAAGTTCTTTACTTGTTTCTGAAGTATCTAAACCATGTCTTTTAAGACAATCAAGACACCCAGATAATATTTTATTAGTAATTAAATCATTAAATCTAGCTACAACTATACCTACTTTTAAAGTAGAAGCATTGGTAAAAGATCCCTCAAAGATAGTCATTAAATTTTCTTTCTTATATATCTACACTCTCATGAAAAGGTACTAAGTTCAAACTAAGGCTGAAACAATCCCTGTAGCAAAAACTAAAACGAGCCAAACTGCAGCAATAGAATATATTTTTCTTCTACTTTCTTTCTGTCCATCTTCCGTAGAAGGTTGAGTTACATATAAAACGGGAACTCCTACTACCGCGATAAGAGAAGCAAATAAAAGAGCATTTACGAAGAAAAAATTAACTGCCTGCATGATTCAATCTTATTTTTAAATAATTATAGATACTATGATCTCATGAAAATGAATATTTTTGGAGAAAATTTACATACTTTTAGTCAGTTTTAAAATGCAAAACTAAAATATGTTCCTAATATCTATTTATAAATAATAAAAAGATGGAAGAAGATACAATAATTCAGAAGGATTTATTTGCAATTAATCATGAACTTAAACGCCCAAACAACTCAAGTCAAATACCTGATGATTTATCTACTGAAGAATTAAAAAAAGAGTCGCAGAAAAGGCCCAGACAAAGAAAAAATTCTACTAATTTAATAAACAAATTCAAAAATAATTCAAATTCAGAAAGAAAGAATGATTGCATTAATGAAAAGTCTTACAGTTATAAAACCGTTGAAAAACAAAAATTAACTCCAATTCTCAAACATTATGTGACATTAAAAGAAGAAAACAGCAATAGATTGTTGTTATATAGATTAGGTGACTTTTTTGAATGTTTTTTTGAAGATGCTGTATTCATATCTAACCTATTAGAAATAACCTTAACGAGCAAAGATGCGGGTAAAGATATTGGTAAAATTCCTATGGCAGGAGTCCCTTATCATGCAATGGAGAGATACTGCGCCGAATTAATTAAAAAAAACCATTCAGTAGTTATATGTGATCAGTTAGAAAAAAGTACTGGAAATTACGGAACACCACTGAAAAGGGGCATAACCAGAATAATTACGCCAGGGACTGTAATTGAAGAAGGGATGTTGGTTGCAAAAAAAAATAATTGGATAACTGCAATCCACTTATCAGAAAACATTTCAGAAAACTTATATGAATGGGGTATTTCAAGAGCTGATGTGAGTACAGGAGAATTATTAACAATGGAGGGTCAATCAATCTCTAAATTATTCGATGAAATTATTAAATTAGATACATCAGAAATCATCATAGGAAGCAATGAAGAGAAAAAGTTATTAGAAAACCAAAATCAACAAATTACATATACTGTCACCCAAGAAACTTTTTTCAGTATTAATGAAGCATGTTTAACTATAAAAAACTATTTTCAAATTCTTAGTTTAGAGGGCCTAGGACTCAAGCATTTAAATAATGCGACTAAAGCACTTGGTGGCTTACTAAATTATTTAGAGAAAATAAATCCTTCAAATTTAGAGAACGATTCTTCTTTAAAAATTTCTTTAGATTTTCCACAAATACAATTTCCAAAAGATCATTTAATTATTGATTATCAAACTCAAAAAAATTTAGAAATAAAAAATACACAAAGAGAAAATAATTATGCTGGTTCACTTCTGTGGAGTATTGATAGAACATATACCTGTATGGGTGCAAGATGTTTAAGAAGATGGATAGACTCTCCATTATTAAATATTGATGAAATTAATAAAAGACAAAATATTATTTCAAACTTTTTAGAGTCTAAAAAGTTGCGGACAGACACCCAAAATATACTTAGAGCAATGGGCGATTTAGAGAGACTTTCAGGGCGAGCATGTGCGGGGCATGCCAGTCCAAGAGATTTAATTGCAATCTCAGAGGGATTAAAAAAATTACCTAGATTAAAGTCAATTGTTAAATTATTTAAGTATGAAATCCCATCCTGGACGAATCAATTAAAAAATATTGATAATGAGCTTTTAGAGTTAGCAGATCTAATAAGCTTCAAGCTAGTACAAAATCCACCTTTAAATACTAGTGAAGGAGGCATTATCCATGATGGGGTTGATAATGTGTTGGATGGCTTACGTAATTTAATTGACGACTACTCAGATTGGTTGAATCAAGAAGAATTAAAAGAAAGAAAAATTAGTAAAATATCAAATTTAAAAATTCAATTCCATAAAAACTTTGGTTATTACATATCAATTAATAAATCTAAAGTTAATTTAGCACCTGCTCATTGGATTAAAAGGCAAACTCTTACTAATGAGGAAAGATATGTAACCACAGAAATCAAGAATAGAGAAAGTAAAATATTTCAAGTCAAAAATCGCGCGGCTGCTAAAGAATATGAATTATTTTGCGAAGTAAGAAATCTTGTATCCGCCAAAACAAAAAGGATTAGATCCGTAGCAAAAGCTATTGCCTGTATAGATGCATTACTTGGTTTAGCAATTACATCATTAGAAAATAATTTTATAAAACCGACTATTTCACCCATTACTAATTCAACAGACCAACAAAGCACAAAGATTATTGGAGGAAGGAATCCTATAGTTGAACAACTATTAACTAATAGAAAATTTATATCTAATGATATTTTGTTTAATAATAAGCAAAAATTAATCATATTAACTGGTCCAAATGCAAGTGGAAAGAGTTGTTTTATTAGACAAATAGGATTAATACAAATTCTGGCTCAAATTGGAAGTTTCGTGCCTGCAAGCAAAGCCGATATTCAAATTGTAGATCGAATTTTTACAAGAATTGGAGCCGTAGATGATCAATCAACTGGACAATCGACATTCATGGTAGAAATGTCAGAAACAGCATCAATACTAAATCAAGCGACATCAAACTCTCTTGTCTTACTTGATGAGATAGGAAGAGGGACCTCTACTTTTGATGGGTTATCCATAGCATGGTCAGTAAGTGAATATCTTGCAAAAAAAATTGTATGTAATACAATCTTTGCCACTCATTATCATGAACTAAATTATCTTAAACATACAAATACAAACGTAGAAAATTTTCAGGTATTAGTAAAACAGAAGAAAGATCAACTATTTTTTTGTCATAAAATTGAAAAAGGTGGTGCGAACAAAAGTTATGGAATTGAAGCCGCTAAATTAGCCGGGGTTCCTAAAGAAGTTATTAATAAAGCTATTTTAGTTTTAGATTATTTAGAAAAAAATAATCAGTTGAATGCTCAAATTAAAATTAAATAAAATTTTAAACAGATTATATAAAAATTATTTTAAATAGATTCTCTTAATAAGGCATTAACAGCTGCTGCAGCCATTGCAGCCCCTCCTCTCGTAGAGTTCATAACAATTCTAGGATAATTAGTATTGAGTAATTTATTTTTACTTTGCCTAACACCAATAAAACCTACAGGCATTCCGATAATTAAACTAGGAATCTGTTGTGAATTCTGTATAATCTCTAATAAATTTACTAATGCAGTTGGAGAACTTCCAATAACAATAATTGGCGATTGGTTTCCTGAATTATTAGCAGATAATTCAATCCAACCTTTTTCTATCCCATAAGCAGTTTTAGTCAACTCTGATAAATCTCTATCATCAAACCAATGTTTCGCCGAAACAACTAAGTTTCCGTTTGTATTTTTTGCCATTGATTTAATAGCTGCTGCTGCCATATCAGTATCAGTCAATATTGGTGCTCCAGCTTTAAGAGATTTAACACCTTTTTCGCACGCCCCTTCACTAAACTCCAAAAGTTTCTGAATATTAAAATCACCTGAAGTATGAACTAATCTTTCTAAAACTCTATTTTCCAAATAATTGAAATTATTTTCAATCAAATTAGATTTAATAAACCTAATACTTTCTAAAAAAATAGGATGATCTTTTATCATTAAAATTTAATTTACTTTATCTTAAAGAAAGCATAATTATAATAAGATTCTTTTTTGCAGATATGCCAATACAAATAATATGGGGAAATGATTTAAATGCAAGTAATAAGTTTATAAAACAAATAATTGATGAAAAAGTATCCAAAACATGGGGAGAAATAAATATTAGTTACTTAAATGGTGATGATGATAATCAAATAAAACAAGCATTTGATGAAATACTAACACCTCCTTTGGGGGATGGATCTCGAGTAGTTGTATTAAAAAATAACCCATTATTCACAAATAAAAATGAGGAAATAAGGCTCAAATTTGAAAAAATTTATCAAAACATTCCAAGTAACACTTACTTTCTTTTACAAAATACAAAAAAACCAGATTCAAGACTAAAGAGTACAAAATTTATTCAAAATTTAATAAAAAAAGATTTAGCAATTGAAACCTCATTTTCATTGCCCGATATCTGGGATTTTGAAGGCCAGAAAAGATACTTAGAATTCACAGCAAATTCGATGAATATTCATTTAGGTAAAGGGACCGCTGATTTAATTATTGATTCAGTAGGAAATGATAGTTTTAACTTAGCTAGCGAATTATCTAAAGCAAAGATATATCTATCTGCAATAAATAATAACGAAAACAAAGGACTTATTCTAGAAAGTGATGTTGTAAAAAAAATATTCAATGATCAACAGTCAAATATCTTTAAAATAATCGATCATCTATTACAAAATAGTATTAGTGATGGTCTTATAGAAATCTATTATTTATTAAAAAAAGGGGAACCTGCTTTAAGGCTCAATGCGGGATTAATAAGTCAAATCAGAATGCATACCATAGTAAAATTACTTCATAAATCTGGTGAGCAAGATTTATCAAAAATATGCAAACTTGCAAATATATCTAACCCAAAAAGAATTTTTTTTATCCGTAAAAAAGTAAACAATATATCCTCAGATTTCTTAATTAAATTGATGAGTAATTTATTAGATATTGAATCATCACTAAAAAAAGGCAATAATCCTATTAATGTATTTGCGGAAAATCTCGTTAACTTAAGTTAATCAAATATTAAGTTTAATAATTTATATTATGATTTAAATATGGCTTTATTAATCAAAAAATTTGGCGGCACATCGGTTGAAGATATCACAAAAATTAAGGCGATTGCACAAAGTATTATTCAAAGTAAAGAAGCTGGAAATGATATCGTCGTAGTTGTATCTGCAATGGGTCATTCTACAGATCACTTAAATAAGTTAGCAGAATCAATCAGCAAAAATCCCAATAGCCGAGAATTAGATATGCTCCTCTCTACAGGGGAGCAAGTAACTATGGCACTTCTATCAATGTCATTAAATGAATATGGGATTCCTGCAATATCTTTGACAGGTAGCCAAGTGGGAATTGTTACTGAATCAATTCATGGAAAAGCGAGAATTCTAGATATCAAAACAGAACGCATACAAAACTATATTAATCAAGGTTATGTAGTAGTAGTTGCAGGGTTTCAAGGCTCAACGCTTAGTCATACTGGATCAATGGAAATCACAACTTTGGGAAGAGGGGGTTCAGATACTTCAGCAGTAGCACTATCCACAGCATTAGGTGCAGAAACTTGCGAGATATATACAGATGTTCCTGGAGTTCTTACCACTGATCCAAGAATTGTACCTAATGCAAAATTGTTAGATATTATTAGTTGTGAAGAGATGCTAGAACTTGCGAGTGTGGGTGCTTCAGTACTTCATCCAAGAGCTGTAGAAATTGCTCGCAATTATGGAATTAAATTATATGTAAAATCGAGCCAAGCCCTCTCAAATGGCACTCTTCTACATAGCAAAATTAAACCATTAGCTTTAAAAAGAGGAGGGTTAGAATTAACAAAAACTGTTAATAGTCTTGAAGTATTAGAAAAGCAAACCGTATTTAGTATTTCCAAACTCCCTGACAGACCTGGAATTGCAGCTCAAATATTTGAAACCTTGTCTAAAGCGAACATTAATGTTGATTTAATAATCCAAGCTACACATGATGGGAAGAGTAATGATATTGCATTTACAGTTAATGATTTTGAGTTAACCAAAACAATTGATCAATGTAAATTAATAACAAAACAATTAGGTGGCGAATATGATTTCAAAAAAAATATGACTAAATTAAGTATTCAAGGAGCTGGAATAATGGGGAGACCAAGTGTATCAGCTGATTTATTTGATACTTTATTCCAAGCAAACATAAATGTAAGATTAATAGCTACCAGCGAAATCAAAGTCAGCTGCGTAATTGATATTGAAAATATTTCAAAAGCTATTAGATTTGTCAGTGAAAAATTTAAATTATCTGATAAACAAATATTTATTAACCCAGTAATTGAGAGTGAAGATCAGCCTGAGGTAAGAGGAATTGCATTAGATAAAAATCAAGTTCAAGTTAGCATTAGGAACCTACCTGATAAACCTGGGGTGGCAGCTTCAATATGTTTAGCTCTCGCAGAGAATAATTTAATTTTTGATACTATTGTGCAATCTGAAAGGTTAACATCTTTAAAAACCAAAGACATAAGTTTCACCATGAGCAAGCAAGATAGAGAAAGAGCTAATACAATTTTCCACTCTTTAACAAAAAAATTGGCAGGATCATTCATCGAAGATGGACCAGCTATAGCTAAAGTAAGCACAGTTGGAGCTGGAATGGCATTTAAGGTTGGAACAGCTGGGAAAATTTTTAGAGCACTTGCTAATAAAAATATTAATATTGAAATGATTGCTACAAGTGAAATAAGAACTTCTTGTATCGTCTTAGAACAAGATTGTGACCAAGCAGTTAATGCAATTCATTCTTATTTTCAATTAGATAAATAAATAATTATTTAAGTATTTCTAGATAATTTTTGCCTGAGTTTCTTAATTCTATCTCTAAGATTTGCAGCCTCTTCAAAATTTAGTTCTTTTGCTGCATCTTTCATTTTATTTTCTAACTTATCAATTAAGCTAGGCATTTCATCTAGTAAACATTGATTATCTTTAGCATTTAAAATATCGTCCGTTTTATTACTAACAATGTTTATCAGATCTTTAGATAATCCTCCAGTATCTAATTTTCTGGAAAGCTCTAAAAAAGATAATATTGAATTTTCAATTTTCTTACCTGCAGGTTTTGGAGTAATGCCATTGATTTGATTATATTTTTTTTGGATAGTTCTTCTTCTATCAGTTTCAGATATCGCTCTTTTCATTGATTCAGTAAAGTTATCTGCATAAAGTAAAGCAACCCCCTCAACATGTCTTGCCGCTCTTCCAATAGTTTGAATTAGGGATCGCTCTGCTCTCAAAAAGCCCTCTTTATCTGCATCTAAAATAGCAACCAAAGAAACTTCAGGGAGATCAAGACCTTCTCTTAGCAAATTTACTCCAACCAGTACATCATATTCACCCAATCTAAGATCTTGAATAATCTCTATCCTTTCAATCGAATGAATTTCAGAATGCAAATATCTCACCCTTACTTTATTGTCAGATAAAAAATCCGTAAGATCTTCTGCCATCCTTTTTGTAAGAGTAGTAACCAATACTCTCTGGTTCTTTTTAGCTCTAACTCTTATTTCTGATAAAAGATCATCTATTTGTCCATCACTAGGCCTTACATCAATTATGGGATCTAAAACCCCTGTAGGTCTAATAACCTGTTCAATAAACTTGCCTTCGCATTGATCCAACTCCCATTGGCCAGGGGTTGCACTAATAAACAATGTCTGTCTGGATTTTTCCCAAAACTCTTCACACTTTAAAGGTCTATTATCTGCAGCACTCGGTAATCTAAAACCATGATCTATTAATACTTTTTTTCTAGCTTGATCTCCGTTATACATTGCATGTAATTGCGGACATGTTACGTGACTTTCATCAACTACTAATAACCAATCTTTTGGAAAATAATCTATTAGACATTCTGGAGGAGTTCCTTCTTCTCTACCAGCCAAATGACGTGCATAATTTTCAACACCATTACAATATCCAACTTCTCTTAGCATTTCCAAATCATATTTTGTGCGCTGCTCTAAACGCTGCGCCTCCAACAACTTGCCTTCATAAGCAAATTTATCGAGTTGTTCTTTTAATTCATTTCTAATAGCACTAATAGCGGAATCTAGTCTCTCTTTTGGAGTGACAAAATGCTTGGCTGGATAAACACTCACTTGATCAAGACTCTCAAGAATCTCTCCAGTTAATGGATCAACAAATCTAATAGCCTCAATCTCATCTCCAAATAATTCAATTCTTATCAATCTGTCTTCATAAGCTGGTCCAATTTCTAATACATCTCCCTTAATTCTAAATCTACCTCTCGTAATTTCTGTATCATTTCTTGTATATTGATTATCCACAAGCGCTCTTAGAGAAGAACGTAAATCTATAGATTCACCAACAGCAAATTTAACAGCAGCTTTTAAATATTCACTTGGTATTCCTAAACCATAAATACAACTAATAGATGCAACAACAATTACATCCTTCCTTTCAAATAATGATCTAGTTGCCGAATGCCTAAGCATATCAATCTCTTCATTAATTGAAGCAGTTTTTGCTATGTAAGTATCGCTTACTGGTACATAAGCTTCTGGCTGATAATAATCATAGTAAGAGATGAAGTATTCAACAGCATTTTTAGGAAAAAACTGCCTTAATTCATTACATAATTGAGCTGCTAAAGTTTTATTATGAGCCAGAATAAGTGCTGGTCTTCCAGTTTGCTGAATTACATTAGCAATAGTAAAAGTTTTTCCCGTTCCAGTTGCTCCTAAAAGTGTCTGAAACTCTTCGCCACTATTAACTCCTTGAACTAACTTCTTAATGGCTTTAGGTTGATCACCATTTGGTTGATAAGGTGCTTGAAGCTTATAGTTATTCATTCATCTAATAACTTAAGATTTTTTATATCTTAGGAGACTTTTTCTTTAATCATTGAATTTTTCAAAGATTCTTTTAGGCCTCTAACAACAGCAACCATTGATATTAAATCATCTAATTTATTTACTACAGATCCAACTCCGACTGCAGAAGCTCCACATGATACTGCCAAAGGACATGTTACCTCACTTAAACCTGAAGCACTCATGATAGGAATATTAATAGACTGTTTCTCAAATTCCTTGAATATTGCAAAAGTAGCCGCCAAAGTAGGTACTGACTTTTCTAATAATCCTTGAATTCCTGAACTATATGGGTTAGAACTTTTGCCTCCTTCAGTTTGAATGATATCAGCGCCTTCAAGAACTAATTTAATTGCAAGATCTACTTGTTTATCAATAGGCATATTATGTGGAACTGTCACTGATAGAGGAATATTAGGTAAAAGATCTTTAGTTTCTTTTGTAAGATTTAAAATTTTCTCCTCCGAAAAAGTAATTCCTTGGTCATAAAAACTATCATAATTGCCTATTTCTATTAAAGAAGCTCCTGCCTTAACTGAATTTATAAAAGACTTAGGCTCTACGGAACTTACGCAAATTGGTAATCGTGAAATCTCAATCGCGGATTCAACTAATTCAGGTTTACAAGCTATATCAATTAAATCGGCTCCGCCCATCGAGGCTGCTTCTACAATTTTGTTAACAGTTTGGGTTTCAAAATTACTTAATCCTGAAATAACTTTGAGTAAAGTTTTACTGCTAAGCTCTTCTTGAATTTTTTGTGGCAAAAGATTAATCAGACTCATAGATTTGATGAATTTATTACCTGATTGTGACATTGTTTTATTAAAACAGTGAATTTTTAAAAAAATATTATCTGAGTTAAACAATATGTCTGATAAAAATTCGTCGCAAAAAAATTGGACATCTTGGCATCATCTCCTGCACAAAGAAATTTTGGGCAATAAAACATTAATTCCTGATGGAGCAAATCTATTAATAGCAGTTTCTGGAGGACAAGATTCGATGGCTTTATTGAACCTAATCAACGATATGAAAACGCAACATAATTGGTTTGTGAATGTTTGGCATGGAGATCATCAATGGCATAAAAAATCAGCGAAATATGCACTTGAATTGAAAAGTTACTGTAATAAAAAAAATATTTCATTCTTTTTTGATCAAGCAAATAAAAATAATATTTCTTCTGAAGAAAAAGCAAGAGATTGGAGATACAAGAAATTAAGTGAAAGGGCAAATCAATTATTAATTGAGAACCAAAAGGAAATTGATATTTACTTGTTAACTGGTCACACGAATACAGATAATGCAGAAACATTTTTATTAAATTTAGCTAGAGGAAGCAATTATGCAGGACTAAGCAATATCAACAAAAAAAGATTACTTAAACATCACATTTTTTTAATAAGACCATTATTGATATTTTCTAGAGAAGATACCAAAAAGTTTTGCCAACTTCAAAACATTCCCATTTGGGAAGACCCGACTAACTGTGATCTAACAATTAAGAGAAATATTGTAAGAAAAGAAATTATTCCTATTTTAGAAACTATGTATCCTGGTTGTTCTAAGAGGATAAATAGTTTTGCAGAAAAAATGAGCAATTATAAGAATGAGCAAAATGATCTCAGTAAGCTTGCATCCCTTTATTGTGAAGATGCAATTGGTGTAAAGAGGGAATTATTAAATAGCTTATGCATTGAAGCAAGATGTACTATTTTAAATACTTTTCTAAAAAAGGATTGTACAAAACAATTAAGCTCAAAAAATTTAACTCATTTAGCTTCTTCAATTCTTGTGAAAGATAGAGGCAAAATAGATTTACCAGATGGATTTGAGATTGTTTGGAATAAGGACTATATAAATCTAGAAAAAAACTAGTTTGATACTGCAGATCTCCTTCTTCTAGTCCTACCTGCAGGTGCCTCCTCTGTCTTAGCCACTGGAGTTTTAACAGAATCTTTTACAGATTGATTATTCTTTACTTGATTTGTATTTCTAGCTGATGGATTATTTTTATAATTATTTTGATTGCGGTTTATATTTTGATTATTAACATTTGGATAATGTTTATTTTTTGGATGATGATTTTGCTCATTAACTATTTGAGGTTTATAAGCTCGGGTTCCGCTTGGAGCAGGTTGAGCTAAGCATAGAATTAATGGCTCTACTTGTAATTCTCTTCGCATTCTTCTAGTTAAACCATTTTCAATCTCTCTTTGGACCCCAATCCAATCAACTTCAAAACTATTGGGACTGGTTTGTCTTGATAATTGTTTCCAGCGGTTTTCTAATACCCAATTTATCTCCCTTTCGGTCCACATTGACATTTTTCTTGGATCAGCTGATATTACTACCCCTCTTAAACTTACTCGTGGTGGAGCTACCATATTACCATCTGTACTTATAGGGGCTAAAACAGTAACTATTCCATCATCTGCTAACTGCTGTCTCTCTTTTAGAGCTCTTGCATCTACCACACAAGTCCTTGTATTATCCAGCATTTCAATTCCAGACTTTACTGGATCTCCTTGAATCATTGAATCAGCTCTAAGCTCAATTGTGTCTCCATTATCAAGGATGAGTATATTATTGGGATCTACGCCCATCGATTCAGCGGTTTTACCATGCAAAACTTGCATTCTATATTCGCCATGTACTGGAACAAAAAACTTTGGTTTAATTAACGCTAGCATCAATCTTTGATCATCTCTACATCCATGACCAGAAACATGAATTCCATGTTCTTTACCATAAATAACATTAGCTCCCAATTTAATTAACCTATCAATACTATGCACTACAGAAATTGTATTTCCTGGAATTGGACTGGAAGAAAAAATTACTGTATCCGTAGTTTTGAGTTTAACGTGTGGATGTTCATCTCTTCCAATCCTACTTAATGCAGCCATTACCTCACCTTGACTACCTGTCATTAAGAGTAGAGTTTCTCTATCAGGTAAATCTCTTATGCTTTTAATTGGGAAAAAGAGATCGTCAGGACACTTTATATAACCTAATTCACGACATTTACCAACAACATTTAACATTGACCGTCCCATTAATCCAATTTTACGTCCATGCTTCATTGCTAATTGGATCACCATCGCAACTCTATGGGTTGAACTTGCAAAAGTGGTAAGCATAACTCTACCTTTGGCTTCAGATATTATTCGATCTAAATTTGGAAAAACAGAAATTTCTGAAGGAACAAAACCCTTTACTTCGGAATTTGTAGAGTCCGAGAGTAAGCAAAGAACACCCTTCTCTCCATAAAATGCCATTCTTTCAATATCAGCATGTTTGTTATCAGGTGGCAGATGATCAAATTTAAAATCCCCAGTAAAGAAAACAACACCTACTGGAGTAGTTAGAGCTAAAGAAAAACTATCCCCAATTGAGTGAGTATTACGTATAAATTCTAATGAAAAATGCTGGCCAAGTTTGACAACTTGCCTTGGTTCTATAGTCTGTGTTGTTGTCCTATCAGCCACACCTGCTTCTTCCATTTTTCCTTTAAGCATTGATATCGCTAAAGGTGGACCATAAATCACAGGAATATTAAATTTCTTTAAATGATGAGAAATTCCACCAATATGGTCTTCGTGACCATGGGTTACTATCATTCCACGAAATCTATTTAAGTTAGCTTGCAAATAGGATGTATCAGGCATAACAACATTCACTCCATGCATGCCATCACTTGGAAAAGCGAGTCCCCCATCTATTAAAATGATGTCATCTTGGTATTCAAAAACACATGTATTTTTACCTATTTCATGAAGACCCCCTAATGGAATAATTTTTAAAGCAGGTTCAATTGATCTTTTTGTTTGAGATAAGGTTTGAGTATTATTTGATTTGATTTGATTTGAATTCATAATAGAAGTATTTTAACAAGCTAAAAATGTGGTTATTAAAGTCAAAGTAACTTTATTAAAGCGTTAAAAAAAGTATTTACAAAGACAGATTTTGAATTATCTGAAGTAAGCTTTCTCTCTTTTCTTTAATAAGAGGCGTTAATGGATTCCTAGGAGAACCAACTTGCCAACCTCGTAGTTCTAAAGCTGCTTTGATGGGAATTGGATTTGTCGTTTCAAAGAGTGCCTTGAAAAGTGGTTGCAGTTTTTCATGAATATCAAGAGCAATAGATATTTCACCTTTTTGAAATGATTCAATCATAGTTTTAAGCTGCAACCCAACAATGTGGCTAGCTACGCTTACTACACCAACAGCACCAACAGATAACATAGGAAGCAACAATGAATCATCGCCACTATATATTGAAAGTTTAGAGCCGCACGCCGCCCTTAACTCTGTCACTTCCTCTATTCTACCGCTTGCTGCTTTAATACTGAGAATATTTGGGAAATTCATAAGTTTATTTACAGTGGTGGGTAATAAATTACAACCAGTTCTTCCAGGGATGTTATACAACATTAAAGGCAAATCACTAGCTGCATTAGCTATAGAACTAAAGTGTTTATAAAGACCTTCTTGAGGGGGCTTATTGTAGTAAGGGACAACAACTAAAGCACCATCCGCACCAAATTCATAAGCTTTTTGGGTAGCTTCTATAGCCTCACTGGTACAGTTACTACCTGTACCAACAATAACTTTAGATCTAGAATTTAAAGAACCTTTTACTGCAACAAACAAATTATGTTGTTCAGCCCATGTAAGAGTTGGAGACTCTCCTGTGGTCCCACATAGCACAATTCCATCAGAGCCATTTTCACAAAGGTAATTAGAAAGTTTAATAGCTAATTCATAATCAACTGCACCATTTTTTTTAAATGGAGTAACCATAGCTGTCAAAATTCTTCCGAATAATGGATTAGAAAATTTAGTATTGTTGGGAATCATTTTTTTGCAATTAATAATTCTGCTATTTGAACAGCATTAAGTGCTGCTCCTTTCCTTATTTGATCTCCACATAACCATAATTCTAATCCATTAGAATTACTAATATCAGTTCTTATTCTTCCTACCGCAATATTATCTCTTCCCATCACATCATTTGGCATCGGGAACCTATTTTTTTCATAATCTTCTATTATTTCTAAACCTTTAGCTTTTTTCAATTGATTAATAGCATAAGAAGGTTTGATAACATCATCAAATTCAACATTCACTGATTCAGAATGAGCTCTAAGAACGGGAACTCGAACGCATGTTGAAGACAGTTTTAAATCAGTAATATTTAGTATTTTGCGAGTTTCATTTGTCATTTTCATCTCTTCTTCGCAGTAATTATTTGAAAGCATTGGTGAATTATGTAGAAAGAGATTAAATGCTAAGGAATATGGTAAGACTTCACTTTCTTTGGGATCTCCCTGCAAATATTTCTTAGTTAAAAACTGTAATTCCTCCATTGCTAATTGACCAGCTCCACTTACCGATTGATAAGTTGAAACGATTACTCTTTTAATCGGAGAAATTTTATTCAAAGGAGCTAAAACTAGAGTCAGTAATATTGTTGTGCAATTCGGATTAGCGATGACACCATTATGCTTTAAAGCTTCACAAGCATTTACTTCCGGAACAACAAGAGGAACATCATTTTCTAATCTGAATGCACTTGAATTATCAATTAGTACAGCATTTTGATCTTTAACTGTAGATAGCCACTGTTTTGAAATACTTCCACCTGCGGAAGCAAGAACTAAATCAACATTCAAAAATTCTTCTTTTGAAGCTTTTTTAGTAATAATTTCTTCTCCTTTCCATTTGACTATTTTCCCTTCTGACCGCTGAGATGAAAGCAAAACTAATTCTGAGATAGGAAAGTCTCTTTCTTCAAGAATTTTAAGAAGTTCAGATCCAACAGCACCTGAAGAACCTAAAACAGCTACTTTTAATGGTCTATTTGGTAAAAAAGGAGAATTTCTCACTATATAAATTAAAAAATTATAAGATTTAATATTTTTCTTACTGTATCAAAAAAGTTAACTTCAAGGAAATCACTTAATGTGGAATAATTAAGATTCTGCCTATTGTAATAATTTTAAAAACTCAAACATGATTAAAGAAGAATTAATAGTAAAAACTACCGCACTACCCCAAAGTAGAATTGCACTTGAATTAGAAATACCATCTAATACATGCAAATCATGCGTAAATGAGACAATAAATTCAATTAGTCGTTCGGCCAAAATTCCTGGGTTTAGGCTTGGCAAAATTCCAAAACAAGTATTAATACAACGAATCGGCATTACACAACTACATGCCTCTGCCCTAGAAAAAATAATTGATAAATCTTGGAACCAAGCTTTAA
This sequence comes from Prochlorococcus marinus subsp. pastoris str. CCMP1986, assembly GCF_000011465.1. Taxonomy (NCBI): domain Bacteria; kingdom Bacillati; phylum Cyanobacteriota; class Cyanophyceae; order Synechococcales; family Prochlorococcaceae; genus Prochlorococcus; species Prochlorococcus marinus. The sequence goes on from NC_005072.1 coordinate 1,586,364, forward strand.
AGATGGAATCAATAGAGCCACTAAGTGAACCAGAATTAGTTGATGGATTTGAATCAATACTAAAATTTTTTAATCCGGAAAAACCTTTAAAAATTACTCTACAAACTGATATTGCACCCGAATTTAAATTAAAAAAATCAAAAGGTCTATCAGTTGAGATTAAAAAAAGTAAGTTTGACCCCAAATCCATAGATGAAGCTTTGGAAAAATCAAGAAATCAATTAGCAAATATTATTCCAGTTAATAACAGGCCTGCTAAGTTAGGAGACATCGCGGTAGTTAGTTTCAAAGGTGTTTACAAAGATTCCAAAAAAGAAATCGACGGGGGATCTAGTGATTCAATGGATCTTGAATTAGAAAAGAACAAAATGATTCCAGGCTTCGTTGAGGGAATTGTTGGTATGAAAATTGATGATAATAAAACTCTTACTCTAAGATTTCCTGAAGACTATTCTCATGAAGATTCCAGAGGTAAAGAAGCAATTTTTGACATAAGTCTTAAAGATCTTAAAGAAAAAGAATTACCCGAACTTAATGATGATTTTGCAAAACAATCTGGAAATAAAGATTCATTAAAAGAACTAAAAAAAGATATAGAAAAACAACTAAAGGAGAATTTTGATAATACTCAAAAAAATATAAAAGTTGAAGCTTTAATGGATGCACTATCCAAAGAGTTAGATGCCGAGATTCCAAAAGCAATGATTGATATTGAAGTTAGAAATAATATTGAACAAACAGCGCAAAGATTTGCTCAACAAGGCATGGATATTAAATCAACATTTACTCCAGAATTGGTGAAATCTTTAGCAGAATCAACTCGTCCTCAAGCTGAAAAAAATGTTCAAAGAAATTTAGCTTTAAAAGCATTATCAGAAAGAGAAAAAATCACAGTCGATAATGAAGAAATAGATCAGAAAATGAAGGAATATGAAGATGAAATTTCTAAATCACCAAAACAAATTGACATTCAGAAATTAAAAGATGTAGTTCGCAACGATCTCCTACAAGAAAAGTTAATCACTTGGCTTGAAGAAAATTCAGCAGTAAAAGAAATAAATGAAAAAGCAACAAAATTAACCACAAAAACAACCACAAAAGCAACTACCAAAAAAGGAGTTAAAACTAAAAGTAAACCCAAGGTAAACAAAAAAGAAAAAAATTAATTTATAAAAAATTTAACTATTCAGCAAAAAAACCCTTAAATTAGATTAAGAAAGAGATTAACTAAGTGTATTCTGAAAAAAAACATTTAATCCAAAGCTCAATAAATTCTCGCGATATTGATAAATCGAGATCTGCTGTTCCTACTGTAGTAGAACAATCTGGAAGAGGAGAAAGAGCATTTGATATTTATTCAAGATTATTAAGAGAAAGGATAATATTTTTAGGTACCGGGATTAATGATCAAGTATCAGATTCATTAGTTGCACAATTATTATTTCTAGAAGCAGAAGATCCTCACAAAGATATACAAATATATATTAATTCTCCCGGTGGCTCTGTTACTGCTGGATTAGCTATATACGATACAATGCAGCAAATCTCTCCAGACGTTGTAACAATCTGTTTTGGTGTAGCTGCAAGTATGGGGGCATTCCTCCTTAGTGGGGGGGCGAAAGGGAAAAGGTTAGCTTTACCTAATTCGAGAATAATGATTCACCAACCACTTGGAGGTGCTCAAGGCCAAGCAGTTGAAATTGAAATACAAGCAAAAGAAATACTATTTCTCAAAAAAACATTAAATTCTCTTTTAGCAAAACATACTAATCAATCTTTAGAAAAAATTAATGAAGATACTGAAAGAGACTATTTTCTATCGCCTGAAGAAGCAGTTGAATACGGACTAATTGATAAAGTCATAAAAAATGACAAGTAAAAGGAATATTTTAAGAATATGATGACGAATCCAATTTTATAAGCAATCCTAATAAGTAAGGGATATTTAACCTTTTTTTATTCTACACAAGCTTTGATAATCGATGGCTAAATTCGACGCCCATCTAAAATGTTCTTTTTGTGGTAAATCACAAGATCAAGTTAGAAAACTTATAGCTGGTCCAGGGGTTTACATTTGTGATGAATGCATAGACCTTTGTAATGAAATTCTTGATGAAGAATTAATTGATACTCAAGCAAAAATCAATAACTCACCTCAAGTAAAGAAAAAATTACCAACTAATAATTCTGATAAATCTATTCCTTTAGAATTAACTTCTATCCCCAAACCACTTGAAATTAAAACTTTTCTTGATAACCAAGTTGTAGGTCAAGAATCTGCAAAAAAAATACTATCAGTTGCTGTTTATAATCACTATAAAAGACTAGCCTGGAGATTAAAAGAAGAAAATAAAGAAAATGATTCTAATGATTTACAAGCAACTAAACTACAAAAATCAAACATCTTACTAATCGGCCCAACTGGAAGTGGTAAAACGTTATTAGCACAAACTTTAGCTGAATTTCTTGATGTTCCTTTTGCAGTAGCTGATGCAACAAGTCTTACTGAAGCTGGATATGTCGGCGAAGATGTTGAAAATATCCTCTTGAGACTTCTACAAAAATCAGAAATGAATGTGGATTTAGCTCAAAAGGGGATCATATACATTGATGAAATAGACAAGATCGCCAGAAAGAGTGAAAACCCATCAATTACAAGAGATGTATCTGGAGAAGGAGTTCAACAAGCATTGTTAAAAATGCTTGAAGGAACAATTGCCAATGTTCCACCACAAGGAGGAAGAAAACACCCCAACCATGACTGTATTCAAATCGATACAAGCCAGATTTTATTTATATGTGGAGGTGCATTTATAGGTCTAGAGGATATTGTTCAAAAACGTTTAGGGAAAAATTCAATTGGATTTACTACCAACCCTGATGAAAGCAAAATAAATGCAAAAAAAATAATTGATTCCCGAGATGCTCTCAAGAATTTAGAACAAGATGATCTAGTCAAATATGGATTAATTCCAGAATTCATTGGAAGAATTCCTGTATGCGCGGTATTAGATCGTCTTTCTAAAGAAACTCTTGAATCAATTCTGACAGAACCAAGAGACGCATTGGTAAAGCAATTTAAAACTTTATTAAGTATGGATAACGTTGAATTAAATTTCGAACCAGAGTCTGTGGAAGCAATCGCTAATGAAGCCTTTAAAAGAAAAACGGGCGCCAGAGCTCTTAGATCAATAATTGAAGAATTAATGCTTGATTTAATGTATACACTTCCATCACAAGAAGAAGTTAAAGAGTTTATCATTACGAAAAAAATGGTAGACAAACTCTTCTTGTCGAAAATTGTTAAACTTCCAGCAGGATCTCAAAGGATTATTAAAGAATCTGCATAAAAATTAAGGTTTTCGTTTTCCATAATTCAACTTTAATCATGTAATTAAAAATAATAAATGCTTAATATACATAAACCTTTTCATCAAAAATATAGGCCTCTTAACCTTGATGAGCTGGTTGGTCAAGAATTTATATCAATCACTCTTAAACAAGCATTAATATCACAGAAAATTGCACCTGCTTATCTCTTTAATGGACCTAGAGGGACAGGGAAGACATCAAGTGCAAGAATATTTGCAAAATCATTAAATTGTCTATCATCTAAACAACCTACGCCAAATCCATGTGAAAAATGCGAATTATGTATACAAATAGCGGAAGGTAATGCCTTAGATATTATTGAAATTGATGCCGCATCTAATACTGGAGTTGAAAATATACGAGAAATAATTGATAGAGCAAGATTTGCCCCGACTCAAGCTAGATGGAAAGTATATGTTATCGATGAATGTCATATGCTTTCAACAGCTGCATCAAATGCTTTACTCAAAACTATTGAAGAACCTCCTGAAAGAGTTGTTTTTATTCTTGCAACAACAAATCCTGAAAGAGTCATAAATACCATTCAAAGTAGATGTCAGAAATTTGATTTTAAAAGAATAAGCGCAAATACTATTTTCAACAACCTTTCTGCAATAGCAAATAAAGAATCAATTAAATTTGAAGATCAAGCTCTCAAACTAATTGCAAAAAGATCAAATGGTGGAATGCGAGATGCACAAAGTTTACTAGATCAATTAAGTCTTCTTCCTAATGGCGTTACTACTAAAAATGTTCAAAGCTTACTTGGAGAAGTATCCGAAAATGATTTGACTGATTTAATCAATGCATTAATTAATAATCAGCCTGAGTCGTTATTAATTAGTTGTAATAACTTATATGATGCAGGAAATGAACCAAATGAGATATTAGTTGGACTATTAAATATTACTAGAGACCTTTTACTTAAAACTTTAAATAATAATTATTCTGAAATGTACTATACCTCTATTGAATTTCAAAATGAATTAAATAAATTCTCTTACAATGTTAGTAAGAACAGAATTATTGACTGGCATAACAAGCTTAAGAATGTTGATTATCAAATAAAAACAAGCGACAATCCAAGATTATGGTTGGAAATACACTTAACAAGTCTTCTTGAAAAAAATATCAATCAAACAATAATTAATAAGAAAGAATTAATTAATAAACAAGTTATCTCAGAAGATAATAAAAACCAAAATGAATCAGGAGATTTCAATAAGAAAGAATTAATTAATAAACAAGTTATCTCAGAAGATAATAAAAACCAAAATGAATCAGGAGATTTCAATAAGAAAGAATTAATTAATAATCAGGACATTAACCAAAATTCTAAAAATGATAATCAAACTGATTATTTAAAAGAAAAGTGGGAGCTAATTCTTTCTAAATTAGAATTGCCATCAACAAAAATGCTACTTTCTCAGCAAGCAGAACTTGCCAGTATTGATTCGAATGAAGTTTTAATAGCATTATCTCCCAACTGGGAAAATATGATCAAAAGTCGAAAAGTAATAATTGAAAATGCTATAAAAAAAGTATTTGGGGATAAAGTAAAACTTAACTTTTCTAGCAAAAAAATTAATATTACTAAGACTGCAAACTTACAAGATAAAGTAATCAAGAAATTAAATGACAATTATGAAAAGCAAAGCACTAATTTTCATGATTCACCCTCCCCCACTAATAAACCTAAACCAGAATCCTATAATAATAGTCCCGAAAATTTAGCAAATTTTTTTAACGGAGAAATTGTTGATTTAGATGAATAACTTAAACACCAGTATGAAGTGTTTTCTTCCAGAGAATCTTTTTAGGAAAAAGAGACATTTTTATTGTTACCCATGGTATAACTAAAAACCAATGAGATAGATATACAAGAGAAACTAACATCATCATCAAATTGAGATTTTGTAAAACTGGACCCTCACTCTTGCATGAAGAGCCATACCAAACTGCAATTCCAGACAAAGTAAATGCTGTTATGGAGATTGGCCAATAACTGGGTGATTCCGTTAGAGCAATACTTAAAATCAAATCAACCAAAGAAATAATAGGCAAGGCATATTGCAAGATAAAGAAAAAGGTTAAATCAAACTTTTGAATAAGTTCAATTTTTTTTGAAAATAATTGCTCCCCATAATCAAAAAATCTTTGCAAACCACCTTCAGCCCATCTTTGTCTCTGTGAAAATAAAGCAGATATATTTTCAACTGCTTCTTCCATAACAGGAGGATCCCAGAGAATCCCAATTTTTGATTTAGAAAGTAAAAGCCTAAGGCTTAAATCCAAGTCATCAGTAACTGTATCTTCATTAAACGAACCACATTTAAGTAAAACTTCTTTATTAATTAATTGACCATTACCTCTCAATTCAGATACTCCCGCAACAGATAATCTCCCATATTGAAAAATTGCATCCATTGCCATTTCCATAGACTGACAAGTGGTTAAAAAATTCTTACTTACATTTATGACGGATTTTCTTAATTGCACTGCTGACCAAGATCCCGCATAAACGAAACGAAATAGTCTTGGTAGAGTATCATTCTTCAATTGAGCATCAGCATCTAGTATTAATAACCATTCTCCGTGTGTAAACTTTAAAGCATAATTTAATGCTCCTGATTTACCACCTCCAGCATTTGCAGATCTAGTAATAATTTTTAATTTATCAAACTCTTTAGATAACCTTTCCAAAATTAAAGGTGTCTTATCAGAACTACCATCATCAATGATATAAATATTTAATTTATTAATTGGATAATCTAAATCAAATAATCTCTCAACTAATCTTTCAATAACATTTTCTTCATCTCTGGCAGCAACTAAAATATCGAGAGCAGGTAACTTATCATTACTAATTATCTTTTCGTTACTTTGTGAAGAAACACTTCTTTTTATATTTTTTGAAATTACATTTAATCCATAACAAGCAACTAAAAAAGAAATCGTTATTGTAAAAAATAGAAAATATTTGTATTGAAAGATATGAGGAATAGTACTTACTAATAAACAAACAGCAAGAAATAAAAATGATTTTAATCTTCGATTTTTATAAAAACCATTACTCATAAATGCTAATTTATAATTTTCATTTTAATTATTGAGACGATATCTCAATTTTTTTAATTTTTGTTCCCTTATAGTAATGATTCAATATTTGTTCATAAGTAAAGCCTAATTCAGCCATTTCTATCGCTCCTGATTGAGATAAACCTACACCATGACCGAAGCCACCTCCTTTAAAAAGCCAAAGATTATCATTTAATTTATTAATAGTGAATAAATTACTCGGCAAAAAACTCAATATTCGACGAATATCATCTTTTACAAGAACTATTGGTTTCTTTAAATTTTTTAACTTAATTTCTAATTTTGTTACTCTTCCACTGAAGCCTCTATCAATAATATTTAGATCAACCAAATCTGATTTCTCCTTAATTGATTGATTATTTAATAGATTATTTTGTATCATCTCGTTAGAAATTATTTTCTCCCACCGAAAAAGAGAATGCTTTCTACCATAAACTTTTTCATCTGCAAACTCAAGAAATTTATTTAATTCATCCCCACTTTTAATTGGAAGTCTAAAAGCTTTTTTTAAAGCATTTGAACCATCAATCATTGAATTAAGATAACGATAATCTTTTATTTGCCAAGATTCACTTGCCCTAGCTGATATGCCTCCATTAGATCCATGATAAAAGGAATTAATTGGTTTCTTTTTATAAGTGATTATTAAATTTGAAGTATCTTCTATCGCTTTATGTACATTTTTATATTCAATCAAATGAGGTTTATAAACTTGGCATTGAGTAGTTATACACAAATGATATTGATCAATTTTAAATCTATCGGAATTATAAAGTGCCCAAGTTCTCGCAATTACTGCTTGTGCTTTCAATGCCTCTAAAGGTGAATTAGAGCCAATTTCATGTGGCAGAACACCTTTTAAGTAATCATCAAATTTGATTTTCTGGATCAACGTCCAAGTTCCATATGAATCTTTAGCTAAATAAAACTTTTTACCCAAATTTATATCATTAATACTTATCTCTTGAGATGAAGATATATATATCGGGCCTTGGAGTTCATGTTGCGAATATTCAGTAACAAGGAAAGGGATAATTTTTGACTTGTAGGATTTTTTAAACAGTCTATAGTTTAGTTTTTTGTCAGGAAGATTTTTGCCAACTGGAATCCAAACTTCCCAATTGTTTGGAAAGGCAACTAGAGCTTGATAACCTTTTTCTTTTAATTTTTCAGCTTGCTTTTGTGCCGATTCATAGCTTGCAAATGGACCAAATACTATTCTTTCAACAGTGAAAGGGGTTATCAAGTTTTTTTTCTTCAAAACAATATTTATTTTTTTGGATTTGTGTTTTAAACCATTAGTAGAATGGAGTTTTAAAAATTCATTTTTTGTAGTAAAAGTAATATTATTTTTTTTTGGAAAGTTATCACTCCTAGCTCCTAAGTATTGTTTTAATCCAATTAAAAAATTACCTTTTTTTAATTCTTGAGTAAGATTTATTTTTGAAGATTCATCTGCAAAGCCACTTAATGTCAGTATTGGAGAAATTGAACAAAATAACCAACATCCATAAATGAGAAACTTTAAGTTCAATTTGCGCAGCATAAGTTCGACATTACCTTTTCAATTCAAAACTTTAATTTGCACCAATGCATATAAAGGTTTAGATTATCTAGATTAAACATTATCAAGGTAAATGTCTAAACTTAAAACTCGTAAATCAGCAGCTAAAAGATTTAAAGCTACTGCTACGGGTAAATTTACTAGAAGAAGAGCTTTCCATAATCATTTATTAGATCACAAAAGCTCAAAATTGAAGAGACATCTTAAAACAAAAGCTGTTGTTGATGAAAGAGATGCTGATAATGTAAAATTAATGATTCCTTACGCTTAAGAGCATTCAAATTACTTTTAAAATAAATTTATGGCACGCGTTAAAAGAGGCAACATAGCCAGAAAAAGAAGAAACAAAATCTTAAACCTTGCTAAAGGTTTCAGAGGAGGAAACAAAAATCTTTTTAGAACAGCAAATCAAAGAGTAATGAAAGCTCTTTGCAACGCTTATAGAGATAGAAGAAGAAGAAAAAGAGATTTCAGAAGACTTTGGATCTCAAGAATAAATGCCTCGGCAAGAATTAATGGCACAAATTACAGCAGATTAATTAATGGGATGAAGAACTCTGAGATAATTATCAATAGAAAAATGCTTGCACAATTAGCTTTAAGCGATCCACAATGTTTTGAAAAAATAGTTTCTACCGTAAACAATTAAATTAAAAAAATAAAATTGTTCAAAATATCTTATAAGTAATGGAAATATCTTCCTTTCAATCCTATTTGATCATCCTTTTTATAGTACTTATAATAATCTCTATTTTTGTATTTCGACAATTTCTTAGGACAAGAAAGGAAGAATTAAATTTAGTAAAATTTGAGCAAAAAGGCCTTAATTCACTAACAAAAGCTTCTGAATTATATGAATTTGGCTCTATCCAAATTAAAAAAAGGTTATATACAGAGGCCTCTAAGACTTTTCTGAAAGCTGTTGAATCTTATGATAATGAACCAGACGAAGCAAAAGCCATTATTGAAAATGCTCTCGGTTTTTCTTATGCAGCACAAAATGAGTTTAAAAAAGCAATCAAGCACTATAACTCAGCTATAAAATCACTCCCTGAATATACAGTCGCTTTAAATAATCTGGCATCCGCACAACAACGATTGCTGGAATATGATTTGGCATATGCAACTTATAAGAAAGTTTTAGTAATAGATCCAAACAACAAAACAGCAATTAAAAAGAGCAAAGAACTTGAAAAAAGAAATAATTACACACCTTTCAAAGGAATAAAAGATAAAGGATTTTAAAATGAAAGAAGATTCATGTTTACAAATTGGAGGTAAAAGCTTCTCAAGTAGGTTGATGGTTGGTACAGGAAAATATACGTCTTCGGAAGTCATGCTAGAGAGTTTAGCTAATACTGAATCTGAAATAGTGACTGTCGCAGTGAGAAGAATTCAAAATAATCAAAATGGAGAAAATTTACTGGAAAAAATTGACTGGAAAAAATTCTGGATGCTTCCTAATACTGCTGGTTGTACCAATTCAGACGAGGCAATAAGAATAGCAATTTTAGGAAGAGAACTTGCCAAATTATCAGGTCAAGAAGAAAATAATTTCGTCAAATTAGAAGTTATTCCTGACAAAAAATATTTATTACCTGATCCTATTGAAACCCTTAAAGCAGCTGAAATATTGATAAATAAAGATTTTATTGTTCTTCCATATATAAATGCTGATCCAATATTAGCAAAAAAGTTAGAGGAGATAGGTTGTTCGACTGTGATGCCATTAGGATCACCCATCGGCTCTGGTCAAGGCCTTTTAAATTTATCTAATATATCCATAATTATTGAAAATTCTAATATTCCAGTCATAATTGATGCCGGCATAGGTGTACCTAGTGAAGCTTCTCAGGCTATGGAACTTGGAGCAGATGGAGTTTTAATCAATAGTGCTATCGCATTAGCTAAAAACCCGTTAAAAATGGCTAAAGCGATGAATTATGGGGTAAAAGCAGGAAGAGAAGCTTTTTTAGCTGGAAGAATTGAAAAGCAGAAGTTAGCAAACGCTAGTTCACCTGAAATAAATATCTCAATAAAGTAATTTGATTCTTTAAAAATAATTTTAATATTAAAAAAATTGTAAGAATAGCCAATTTATTAATTAAAGAGAAAAGATTTGAAACTTTTTACAATCTTTTTTCACATTTTGGAAGCACTCTGTAGTAATTTAATAAATATAAAATGACATTTTAATTCTGGAGTTTTGAGTGAAAGTAATTGTTCTTGGCGGAGATGGTTTTTGCGGTTGGCCTTGTGCGGTGAATTTAGCGGAACAAAATCATGAAGTAATTATAGTTGACAACCTAAGTCGCAGAAAAATAGATATTGATCTTGAAGTGGAATCGTTAACCCCAATTTCTTCCATAAATGAAAGACTTTCTGCATGGGAAGAGACTGGTGGAAAACCAATAAAATTTATTAATATTGATCTTTCGAAACAATATCAAAAATTACTAAACTTACTTATTGAGGAAAAACCTGATTCAATTGTACATTTTGCTGAACAAAGGGCTGCACCTTACTCAATGAAATCAAGTTTTACCAAAAGATATACAGTTGATAATAATGTGAATGGTACTCATAATTTACTTGCTGCAATTGTAGAAAGTAATTTAGATATTCATATTGTTCATTTAGGAACCATGGGGGTATATGGATATGGATCACATAGAGGCGCAACAATTCCTGAAGGTTATTTAAAAGTTGAAGTACCTCAACCAGATGGAAGTCGTTTTGAAGAAGAAATTCTTCATCCCGCCAGTCCTGGCAGCGTTTATCACATGACAAAGACATTAGATCAATTATTATTTCTTTATTACAACAAAAACGACTTGATTAGAATCACAGATTTACATCAAGGCATTGTTTGGGGCACAAATACAGAAACAACATTAAAAGATCCAAGATTGACAAATAGATTCGATTATGACGGCGATTACGGTACAGTTCTTAATAGATTTCTCATGCAAGCAGCGATCGGATATCCCCTTACTGTGCATGGAACAGGAGGACAGACAAGAGCTTTTATACATATTAAAGATTCAGTAAAATGCGTTCAACTAGCTCTAGAAAATCCTCCAAAATCTGGCGAACGAGTAAAAATTTTCAATCAAATGACAGAAAGTCACCAGGTTGGAGAATTAGCTAAAAAAGTTGCTTCTCTTACTGGAGCAGAAATCAATTATTTACCAAATCCTCGAAATGAAGCTGTCGAAAATGATTTAATAGTTGATAATAAATGTTTCATAGAATTGGGGCTTAATCCCACCACTCTTGATAATGGCTTATTAGAAGAAGTTGTTGAAGTAGCTAAAAAATACTCTTTGAGATGTGATAAAAAAAGAATTCCTTGTATTTCAACTTGGACGAAAAAACAGGCTAAAGCAATAAAAACTAATTAAAAATAGTTTTAATATCTAACTTAAAAAAGTGAAAATTGCATTCTTTACTGAAACTTTTCTACCTAAAGTTGACGGAATAGTCACAAGACTAACTAAGACCATCGAATTTTTAACAAAAAATGGTGATGAAGTTATAGTGTTTTGTCCTGAAGGATGTCCTGATTCTTATAAAGGAGCAACAATAGTAGGAGTTGCTGCAATGCCTCTACCTTTATATCCTGAATTAAAATTAGGCTTACCTGGCCCTGCAGTCTCTGATAAGTTAGAAGAATTCAAGCCAGACTTAGTACATGTAGTTAATCCCGCTGTACTTGGACTTGGAGGCATATGGCTAGCAAAAACAAATAATATTCCTCTAATTGCAAGTTACCATACACATCTTCCAAAATATCTTGAACACTACGGAATGGGAATGTTAGAACCCCTTTTATGGGAGTTGTTAAAAGCAGCTCATAATCAAGCCTTATTAAACCTTTGTACCTCAACTGCAATGGTTAATGAACTCGAAGATAAAGGAATACAGAGGACTGCTTTATGGCAAAGGGGTGTCGATACTGAAAACTTCAGACCAGAATTACGAAGCGAAAAAATGAGAGAAAAATTATTTGGAAAATATCAAAATACGGATTCACTTTTGATTTATGTAGGTAGATTATCAGCAGAAAAGCAAATTGAAAGAATTAAGCCTGTATTAGATAATATACCCGGAGCATGTCTCGCTCTAGTGGGAGATGGTCCCTACAGAGGGCAGTTGGAAAAGATTTTTGAAAACACAAACACAAATTTCATAGGTTATTTATCTGGTGAAGAACTAGCCAGTGCTTACGCATCCGGAGATATATTCTTATTCCCATCAAGCACAGAAACTCTTGGGTTAGTATTGTTAGAAGCAATGGCTGCAGGATGCCCAGTAATAGGGGCTAATAAAGGTGGTATCCCAGATATTATCAATAATGGAATAAATGGTTGTTTATATAACCCAGATGAAAAAGACAATGGAGAAAGAAGTTTAATTGAGGCTACTAAAAAAATCCTTGCAGATAAGAATAAAAAAGAAGCTATGAGAAAAGAAGCTAGGAAAGAAGCTGAACAATGGGACTGGAACCAAGCTACTCTTCAATTACAAAAATATTATGCAGAAACACTTGAAAACATTTCCTAAATTTCTATAAATTAAGCAACATGTGGGGGTGGAGTAGGATTAATAAATGTATTGATTGGAAGTATTAAAGTAGCTATATTTTGATTCTTATCGGGCCTCTGTTTTTTAGGAAATCTTTTTCCAAATGGTACTCTAATTACATTAGTCCCTTCAACAGTATTTACCTTTGTATTATTCCGTAAGGAATTATTAACAAAATTTGGTAAATTCAAATTATTAATTGGCAAGCGCTTAACCTTACCAGATTTAAAATCTTTGCTCATAGCTTCAAATACCCCAAATAAATTTGATGCTTGATAATAATAATAATAATAAAATCTAAATAAATTCTATAAGAAAATATTAAATTTTTTATTCAATTTTACGGTAACTAAAAAACAAAAAGAATGCTAGTCTTTATGCACATTTTTTGTCATCTAAAAAATCTTTATCATTCACATTACAAGAACAAATTAAATTTCTATCTCCATAGGCATTATCAATTCTTGATACAGAAGACCAAAATTTATGTTCGAATTTACCTTTATACGGATATGCAGCCTTTTCTTTTGAATAAGGATAATTCCAATTATCTGCAATCAACTCATTTATAGTATGAGGAGCATTACTAATCAAATTATTATTTCTGAGATTAATATTATTTTCAATTTCTTCAATTTCTTCGCTTATTAGGATCATAGCTTCACAAAATCTATTTAACTCCGTCAAACTTTCACTTTCAGTAGGCTCTATCATTATAGTTTCAGGAACTGGCCAACTTATCGTTGGAGCATGAAAGCTATAATCTATTAATCTCTTAGCTATATCATTGACACTTAAACCTGTTTTTGACTTCAACTCTCTAAAATCAAGGATACATTCATGTGCGACACAATTATTTTGTCCTTTATATAAAATCTTAAATTTATTTTTTAATGTATTAGCAATATAATTTGCTGACAATATTGCATGACTACTCGCCTTTCTTAAACCCCTTTGACCAGCCATCTTTATGTACATCCAGCTTATTGGAAGAATGCTTGCACTTCCATGCTGTGAAGAAGATACAGAATAACCGAATTGACTAAAAGTATTATCTTTCAAAGAATGGGAAGGAAGGAAAGGACTTAAAGTTTCAGATGTTGCAACTGGACCAACTCCAGGACCACCACCTCCATGAGGGATACAAAAAGTTTTATGTAAATTTAAATGGCAAACATCCACTCCATAATCACCAGGCCTGCATAATCCGACCTGAGCATTAAGATTTGCTCCATCCAAATAAACAAATGCACCAACTGAATGAATTAAGTCACATATTTCTCTGATTTTTAATTCAAAAACTCCATGAGTAGAGGGATAAGTTAACATTAGTGCACCAATTGTATTATCAAATTCCTGGACCTTATTTAATAAATCTTCATAAGAAATATTACCCTCAGAATCACATTTAATAGTTACAACATCAAATCCTGCCATCACTGCGCTAGCAGGATTTGTTCCATGAGCACTTTGTGGTATTAGGCATTTTTTTCTTAATAAATCACCTTTTGAAGAGAAGTAAGAATTAATTGCCAATAGACCCGCAAACTCTCCTTGAGAACCTGCATTCGGTTGAAATGAAACTGAATTCAAGCCAATTAGGTCACTAATCCATTTCTCAAGATCGCTTATTATTTTTGAATAACCATTTGTTTGATTAGCTGGAGCGAAAGGGTGAATTGACGATAAATTAGCCCATGAAATTGGACTAAGCTCTGCTGCAGAATTTAATTTCATCGTACAACTTCCTAGTGGAATCATTCCATCAACCAGTGAAAAATCTTTCTCAGCAAGCTTAAAAATGTACCTCATTAAATCAGTCTCACTTTGATAATTTTCAAATACATTTTGTTGCATCCATTCTTTATTTCTTAGAGGAATACCCTCAAATTGAAAACAATTATTAAGTGTAATGTGCGTTAAGTCTTCTTTTCTTCCTAGCCCATTTGCTACGCAATTTACTATCTTATGGATTTCATTTTTATCAGTAAGCTCATCTAGGGAAATTCCAAATCCTTTAGATTCCTCGATCGATGAACCCAAAGGTAAGATTCTAAAGTTGAATCCGTTTTTTAGAGCTTCTTTATGAATCTTTTCAGATTCCTCACAGTAAATATCAAAACTATCGAACCTACTCCCAAGAGGTATTTTTAAACCTAACTCAGAAAGTAAAGATTCTAGATATCGTCTTAAAACAACTAATCTCTTAGCCATTTTTGTTAATCCTAAAGACCCATGATATGTGGCATAAAAAGAAGATATTATTGCTAATAAAGATTGAGCTGTACAAATATTACTAGTCGCCTTTTCTCTTCTTATATGTTGTTCTCTTGTTTGCAATGCCAATCTCAGTGATTGTTCTCCATTTTTAGATAGAGTTTGTCCTACGATTCTTCCTGGTATAAGTCTTTTATATTTTTCAGTACATGCAAAAAATGCTGCATGAGGACCACCAAAGCCCATTGGGACTCCAAATCTTTGCAAACTTCCTACAGCTATATCAACTCCAAATTGAGCTATTGGTTTTATTAAAACTTGCGCAAGAGGATCAATAATTGATGTGACCACTATTTCTGCTTTATGAGCTTGGGAGATTAAAAATGTTGGATCAAATAAATCTCCATTTTTACCAGGAAGCTGGATTAATAAACCAAAAACATCATCATGATTATTAAAGTACTTTTGGTTAAAACGTTTTAACTTAATTCCTAATGGTTTGGCTCTGGTCAATAAAACATTAAATGTATGGTCAAAAACATTTTCATCTACTAAGAAAGTATTTGAGGACTTATTTTTCCTTGAAGAAAAACTCATTGTCATTGCTTCTGAAGCAGCTGTTCCCTCATCTAAAAGAGATGCATTAGCTATAGAGAAACCGGTTAATTCACAAATTAAAGTTTGAAAATTAAACAAAGCTTCTAATCTGCCTTGAGCAATTTCAGCTTGATAAGGGGTATAAGCGGTATACCACCTGGGGTTTTCTAACACATGCCTTTGTATGACTTTAGGGGTATGTGTTCCATAATATCCAAGTCCAATTAAAGATCTAAATTTATGATTTTTATTAGATATTTCTTCTAATTCGTTCAATGCCTCAATTTCAGAGCATCCTTTTGGCAAGACATCTGAACATTTTTCTTTTAACTGAATATCTTCAGGAATAACTTGATGAATAAATTCATCTATATTGTTAAAACCAAGTTTCTGAAGCATTTTTTTTTCATCATTATCATTCAATCCAAGATGTCTATCTATAAATAAATCCGTGTTGCTTTTGGGATTCATATTTAATTTATTTTTCTTTAAAATAGCCGATTTTTAGAAATATGCTTTAATTCGGAACAACCTTTGACTTATATTCATCTGAATTCATTAATTCGTCTAACAAAACATTTGATTCTGATTTAATAATCAGCAACCATCCATCACCAATTGGATCATTTTGCAAAATTTCTGGATTATCAATAACTCCTTCATTTACAGAAATCACTTCACCTGAAAAAGGAAGATATACTTCTTCAACAGCCTTGACAGATTCAATTGTTCCAAAAGTTTCTCCTTTTTGTAAATTAGTTCCCTTCTCGACTAATTCAACAAAAACAATGTCTCCTAATTGATCAATAGCAAACTCACTAACACCAATTTTAAACAATCCATTTTCTTCCTTCACATATTCATGTGTATCAGCATATCTTAGATAATTTGGAAACTTATAAGACATAATAAAGTTTATGGAAAAATGAGAGATTCCTTTTCAATTAGATTTTCTTCTAATAATTCAAATACTAATTGAATTAAAGCGATTTTGATGTGAGCAATGTGAGAACCACCTTGAACAAAAATATTAAATGGATCTCTTAAAGGAGCATCAGCTGAAAATTCACTTGTACTTCCTTCAATAAATGTACCTCCAGACATTAATAAATTTGAATCATAACCACTCATTGGAGAAGGAATAACATTTAAAAAAGAATCTATTGGTGAAGAATTTTGAAAGGACTGACATACTTTTTGTATTAAGTGTGGATTATTTAATCTAACTGCTTGAATGATGTCTGATCTGTACGATTTAGGCTCCGGTAAAACAATAAAACCTAGTTTTTTAAATACTGCAGCTACCAAATCAGCACCTTTTAAAGATTCGTGCACCATTTGTGGTGCTAAAAATAATCCCTGCAGAATTAATCTTCCGAAACCAAAGTTAATTCCTGCATCGGCACCAATTCCTGGTGCGGTCAATCTACAACATGCCATTTCAACTAATTCAGAATCACCTGCAATATATCCGCCAGTAGGAACAATAGTCCCACCCAAATTTTTAATTAGCGATCCAGCGATTATATTTGCGCCATTAATAATTGGTTCACTATCTTCTACAAGTTCTCCATAACAATTATCCACAAAACAAATAGTCTCAGGATTAAGTGAATGAACAAGATTACAGATTTGTTTTATTTGATTATTATTTAAAGATTTTCTCCAACTATAACCACAACTTTTCTGGATAAATACTAGTTTACATTTATTATGTTTAAAAAAATCTACTAGTTTATCTTCGTAGGAATTTTTTCTTTCATCCATACTAATTTGACGATATCCAACTCCTAAATCTAATAAAGAACCTTTGCCCTTTCCTCTTATACCGATCACTTCCTCCAATGTATCGTAAGGAGTTCCAGTTACAGATAACATTAAATCCCCTGGCCGTAAAATACCAAAAAGAACGGAGCTTATAGCATGGGTACCACTTACAAATTGCATCCTGACAGCTGATTTTTCTGCGAGAAAAAATTTTGCAAATACCTCATCAATCTTTTGCCTAGATAAATCATCATGTCCGCTACCTGTAGATTGATTAAAGTGACTAGTTGAGACTTTTTCTTCTTTAAAAATTTTCAAGATATTATTTAATTTGTAATAGATTTGATTTGATCTTTCATTAAAAATACCCTTTAAACCTTCTTCCACAGATATAACCATTTCTTCGGCTAAGCTAAAATTATAATTTTTATTTTTCATTCTCTTAAACTTTCTTTTTTTGTGAAGCTATATCTCTTAAGTATGTAAGAAAAGCATTGGGTCCTCCTCCATTGAAATAAGATAGTTTTTTTGAGGTCTCGTAAAGATCTAACAATTCACCATCTAATTCTTCTGCTGTAAAATCTTTTATTCCCGCTATCACTTCTGCAAAACGATCTCTTCTTAGTGTCTTAGAAACTGTGTACGCATCCATAATGATTGTTTTACAAGATCTCCAAGGTCTATTTTGACAAAAATGATCAGAAAGAGCATCACTTAACGCAGACGCTTCAGAATCCTCTATATACCAATCAAATGACAATGGGAGCGGTTTTAATCCAGAAAAAATTTCAAATAATTCTCCAGCTGACAAAGGATTATCAGCATCATTTTTTAATGGAAGAGCAGAATCTTGTAATGACCTCCATAATTCTGGATGATTCTTTTCTAATTGATCCCTTATCGATTCTATCCCTTGATCAAGAATCGTATTGACCTGCGCTAATGCAAGAAAAACTTCCGGACCAGGCGATGATAACTTTCCATTTCTAAGATTTGAAATCTGAGAATTATGTACTCTTCCTAAATCAAGTATTTCAGACAGCAAGGGTAAAACCCTGTGAGACCAACCATTCCTCTCATGCCAAAGATGAATCAAATGAGCCATCGCTCTTCGACCCTTCAATAATTTATCGCGATATCCTAAGCTCACGGATAATTAAAATAATCAATAGTATAGTATGATAATATTACATATCGGCCTTTTTGAAAATAGTTTTTCCAATATTATGAAATCAGTTATCTTCCAAGAAACAGCCAACTTAAAAAAACCTGTCCCTGCAGAAAAAGTTATAGAACTTTCGGATAAATTACTTGAACCATCTAGTCACTCTAAGAGATATCCTCCAAGATTACACAAAACATGGGGAACAATCTTTTTTATGATTGCCATTCATTTATTATCCTTATTGGCATTACAACCTCAGTTTTGGAGCATGCCTGCAGTAACTGCATTATTTTTCTTTTACTGGTTAACTGCTTGTCTTGGAGTCACTTTAGGTTATCATCGTTTACTTTCCCATAGATCGTTTGTTGTCCCAAAATGGTTGGAGAGATTTTTTGCTACATGTGGAGCTATCAGCTGCCAGCATGGACCAATAGATTGGGTTGGTTTACACAGGCATCACCACTCTTTCTCAGACACAGAAGTTGATCATCACAACAGTAAGAGAGGATTTTGGTGGAGTCACATGGGTTGGATGTTTAAAGATGTTGAGGCATTAAAAGCAGTGCCAAAATTAAGTGCAGATTTAATTAAAGATCCATACTATAGATTCCTTAATAAATATTTTCTCTTTTTACAAATTCCTATTGGCTTATGTTTGTATGCAATAGGGCAAAAATTAGGTGTTGGAGGATGGGCATTAGTATTATGGGGAATACCTCTAAGACTTGTAGTGGTTTATCACATTACTTGGTTAGTAAACTCAGCTACCCATTGTTGGGGAAAAGCTCCTTTTGAAAGTGGCGATGGTTCAAAAAATAATGCTTGGGTTGCAGCTTTAACATTTGGAGAAGGATGGCATAATAATCATCATGCATTTCCTAATTCAGCTAGACAGGGATTATTTAGAGGCCAAATTGATTTAACATGGGAACATATTAAGATTCTTGCCAAATTAGGATTCGCAAAAAAAGTAAAATTACCCTCTAGGTCTTATTATTAAATATATAAATAAATATTTTCATGGCTAAAAGAGTAAAAGTCGTTTTAACAGAATCAGTTGCCACTCTTGGTAGAGATGGTGATGTTGTAGAAGTAGCGCCTGGTTATGCAAGGAATTTTTTATTGCCATTTGGTAAAGCAGCTAATGTAACTCCTTCAATTCTGAAACAAATTGAACGAAAAAGAGCAAAAGAAAAAATTGCTGCAGAGAAAGTAAAACAAGAAGCTATTGATTTTAAAACCGCACTAGCAACCATTGGTAGATTTACAATCAAGAAACAAGTTGGAGAAGATGGTGTCCTTTTTGGAACTGTTACAAATGGAGATGTTGCTGAAGCTATAGAGGCAGCTACGAAAAAAGATATTGATAGAAGAGACATAACTGTCCCAGATATTCATAATTTAGGTTCTTTCGTTGCAAAGATAAAACTACATCAAGAAGTAAGTGCGGAAGTAAACATTGAAGTAACAAGTTAATAACTTTGTTGCATTATTTGGAAAAGTAGTCAGAGTATATATCTAAGTCTTTAAGTACATGGTTTCAG
This sequence comes from Prochlorococcus marinus subsp. pastoris str. CCMP1986, assembly GCF_000011465.1. NCBI lineage: Bacteria > Bacillati > Cyanobacteriota > Cyanophyceae > Synechococcales > Prochlorococcaceae > Prochlorococcus > Prochlorococcus marinus. The sequence continues at coordinate 1,606,276 of NC_005072.1, forward strand.
TTCCTTTTTCAAATAATGGGTCTAATAAGAATTTTAAAAAGGACTTTAATAATGAAAACGCTGGTTTAGTTCCTCCCCAAAATATTCAAGCAGAAGAAGCTGTTTTAGGTGGAATTTTACTTGATCCTGATGCGATAGGAAGGATTGCAGACTTGATTAAACCAGAAGCCTTTTATATAAATGCTCATCAAGAGATATATAAAACCGCGTTAATGTTGCATACACAAGGCAAACCTACAGATCTAACTTCAATGAGTGCATGGCTTGCTGACAATGGATCACTTGAAAAGATTGGAGGCAATTCTAAATTAGTAGAACTTGTAGAAAATGTTTCTTCAACAGCTTCAATAGAACAAGTTGCTAATTTAATTAGTGATAAATTTATAAGGAGACAACTCATCCGATCTGGGAATGAGGTTGTTCAACTAGGATTTGATCAAACACAAGAAACCAATGAAGTTTTAGATAAGGCAGAACAGAAAATTTTTGAAATTAGTCAAGAAAAACCGACAAAAGGTCTGACCCAAGCGGCAGAAATTCTTACAAGTACTTTTAATGAAATAGAGTCCAGATCATTAGGAACATCTGTAGCTGGTATTCCAGTAAATTTTTATGACCTTGACGCAATGACTCAAGGCTTTCAAAGGAGTGATCTAATAATTGTGGCAGGAAGACCCTCAATGGGAAAAACTTCAATGGTTTTAAACCTAGCAAAAAATGTAGCTCAATCTCAGGATCTTCCAGTTTGTGTATTTAGCCTTGAGATGAGCAAAGAACAACTTACATATAGATTACTTTCTATGGAAGTAGGTATAGAAAGCGGAAGATTAAGAACCGGAAGACTACAACAAGAAGAATGGCCTTTACTTGGAGAAGGAATTAACTCTTTAGGTCAACTGCCAATTTTTATTGATGATAAGCCTAATTTAAGTGTTTTAGAAATGAGGTCTCTATGCAGAAGATTAATAGCTGAGCAGAAAAAAGAACTTGGTTTAATAGTTATTGACTACTTACAACTAATGGAGGGTACAACACCTGATAACAGAGTTCAAGAGCTATCTCGTATCACTAGAGGTCTCAAAAGTATGGCAAGAGAGTTAAAAGTACCAGTAGTTGCTTTATCTCAATTAAGTAGAGGAGTTGAATCAAGAACAAATAAAAGACCTATGTTAAGTGACCTTAGAGAATCCGGATCTATAGAACAAGATGCCGACTTAGTATTAATGATTTACAGAGATGAGTATTACAATCCAGAAACTGAAGACAGAGGAATAACTGAAATTATTGTCACGAAACACAGAAACGGCCCTGTTGGAACTGTTAAATTATTATTTGAACCCCAATTTACAAGATTTAGAAACTTAGCCAACTAATCATCACGATAATGAAAGATCCACAATCCCCAAATGAGTCTTTTGACATTATTGTTATTGGAGGGGGACATGCAGGTTGTGAAGCTGCAATTACGACAGCAAAATTAGGATTTTCTACTGCGTTATTTACAATAAATTTAGATAGGATTGCTTGGCAACCATGTAATCCAGCTGTAGGTGGGCCAGCAAAAAGTCAATTAGTCCATGAGATTGATGCTTTAGGAGGAATCATTGGACAATTAGCTGATGAAACTGCAATCCAAAAAAGAATTTTAAATGCGAGTAGGGGGCCAGCCGTTTGGGCATTAAGGGCTCAAACAGACAAAAGAGAATACTCTAAACGAATGATAGAAATACTCCAAAACACAGATAATCTTTCGTTAAAGGAGGCTATGATTACTGAATTAGTAATAAAAGAGGCTGAAACTTTTTCCAATAACTTAAAGAATAAGACTAAAAAAATCAAAGGTGTAAAAACTTTTTTTGGAACCTACTATTATGCAAAATCAATAATAATTACTGCAGGAACTTTTTTGGAAGGAAGAATCTGGATAGGTAATAAATCAATGTCTGCAGGGAGATCTGGAGAGCAAGCGGCACAAGGATTAACGCAAAGCTTACATAATCTTGGAATAAAAACTGAGCGATTAAAAACTGGAACTCCTGCAAGAGTTGATAAAAAGAGTATTTCTTTTGATGAATTAGATATTCAACCAAGTACAGCTTCAGATAAATATTTTTCGTTTGATCCCAAAATCAAAAACAATATGCCGCAAGTAAGTTGTCATATAACAAGAACAACTTTAAAAACTCATGAATTAATTCGCAATAATTTGCATTTAACTCCTATCTATGGAGGATTTATAGATAGTAAAGGTCCTAGATATTGCCCTTCAATCGAAGACAAAATTGTAAAATTTGCAGACAAAAATTCACATCAAATTTTTTTAGAGCCTGAAGGGATAAATACACCAGAAATATACGTACAAGGATTCTCTACTGGATTACCTGAAAATATTCAATTAGACCTTTTAAGAACATTACCAGGATTAAATAAATGTAAAATGCTTAGGCCTGCTTATGCTGTTGAATATGAATACATCCCAGCGACACAACTTAAGTCATCATTAGAAACAATTGAGATAGAAAATTTATTTAGTGCTGGACAAATCAATGGAACAACTGGCTATGAAGAAGCTGCTGCCCAAGGATTAGTTGCAGGAATTAATGCAACTAGAAAACTAAATATGAAAGATCCAATAATATTTTCAAGAGAGAGCAGCTATATAGGCACCATGATAAATGACTTAATTACGAGAGATCTTAAAGAACCATATAGAGTCCTCACAAGTAGAAGTGAATATAGACTTACCTTACGAGGAGATAATGCTGATAGGAGATTAACTCCTTTAGGTTTTGAAATAGGCTTAATAGATGAAAGAAGATGGTTGGCTCATAAGAAAAAAATGAAATCACTTAAAGAAGAAAATTCAAGATTAGAAAATACACGTTTAAAATGTACTGATGAAATCGCTAAAAAAATAGAGTTAGATAGTGGATCAAAAATTAAAGGATCAACAACATTAAAAGAACTTTTAAAAAGACCCAATCTTCACTATTCTGATTTTATAAGATATGATTTGGTAGACAAAACTCTTCCGATATCAGTAATTGAAGGAGTTGAAATAGATATCAAATACGAAGGCTACCTTAAAAGACAAAAAAATAATATTGATCAGATAAATCGTCAAAGTCTCAAATCACTTTCATCAGAAATTAATTATGACCAAATAGATACTTTATCTCTAGAAGCCCGTGAAAATTTAAATAAGATAAAACCTACTAATTTTGGTGATGCATCGAAGATACCCGGTGTAAGTAAAGCTGATTTAACAGCATTACTAGTTTGGCTCAAAATTAAGGAACTAAAAAATGAAAAGAAAACTAGTTTTGCTGAAAAAAAGTTATCATCATAAAAGATATTGGTAACAGCACTGAATAATAAACTCTTCAAATCACCAAAAATTTTATGGGAAGAGAAAGCTACTGCCTTTTTAGTTGCAAATGCTTTACCAAAAATATCTGGGGCATGGAAATTAATGTTACTTGGGGATGGCAGTCCAACAAGACATTTACAGCTTTTAACTAATCACGAAACAAAAATCAGATTAATATCTATGCAGATAGATCCTCTATTTGAAAAAGAGGGTCCAAGAGAAATCGATCAATTAAAAGAACCCTTAATTAGAAGGCAAGTTTGGATTAGAAATCAAAACAAGAATCTTGCCTGGGCTGAAAGTTGGTGGAATTCACAACAAGTCAGTCAAAATTTAAAATCAAAAGAAGAACCAATCTGGAAAAACTTAACTCAAGATAGATCAGAATTATTTAGAGAAGTGGACAGCATTTCAATAGTTAATTCAAATTGGTTAGAGGAGGAATTTTGTTTTGAAGGCCCATTTTGGTCAAGAAATTACAGATTTTTTCGTAATAAAAAACCTCTAACTATTATTCGCGAAGTCTTCAATCCTCTTTTAGAAACTTGGTTAGGTCCATCAGGAATTCAAAATTTCTCTAATCTATATTCTTCTTCGTCTAGACCTCGGAATACTTCTTCCATTATTTGAAACGCTTTTTGGATTATCTTGATTTACATTAATCTCATTGATTTTTTCAGAAGATCTTTGCCATCTATCAACTTTTAAATCTGAATCATCCGGCCATTCATCGAAAGAGTTTGATTTTCCATAAGGCAACTTCTTTTGTTCGTCCATCTGGATACTTTTAGGTTGCCTTAAAGATAAAGCCTCTAAAGGACGCTTAGAAAATGGTTTCTCAACATCAATAAATTTAGATCCTCTTGAAAAAGATTTAATATCTTGTGCCTCTTCATAACTATTTTCCTGATCAGACCAATCATCATCTTCTTCTTCAAAAAACATATCCATTTTATCGGATACCCATCTTCCGACATTTTTAACATTCCTACGAGATATTACTTGAAAATCAGTACTTCTTTTTTTACCGGGTCTAGAACCTGATACACCATCAACAAATTGTCTGCCTGTTTCAAAAATTTTATCAACTTGTTTATCAAGTATTGTTCTATCAAAATTATTTCTAAAGTTTCTAGGTCTGCGAGAATTCATAAATTATCTTTGTTTTTAAATATCAAGTTACAACAACATAATAGGAAATTCTAAATAAAGAAACAAAATCACATTTTTCAAATTATCAATCAAACAAAATTAGACACTTTTTATTCCAGGATCCATTAAAGAACAAATTACAACATTTCTTACAAGCAATATTTTTAATTCTTTTTCTATACATATATTTCTCCCCACAATTTAAACATTTGCCTGTATATTTTAATGCCTTTCTTTCAACAGGAAAATTATGTCTAATGCTTATCTGAAAATTATTTTCTGCTTTGTTAATTTCATTCATTTTACTCAAAAAATTTGGTCCATGTATTTCATTAATATTCAAAATCCTATCTACCCATGCATGAATCATTTCATGACATAAAGTACTGTGAATTTCATTACACGATAATTTACTTAAAATTGGCTTTGACAAAATTATTTCAGAATCAATTACTCCTTTAAGTTGTTTACGCTTATAAAAACCTGCAGTTGTCTTTAATCTATTATCGCTCCATCTAACCTTTACTAAAGGTTCTCTATTAGTTGTTAAAGATTGATCAAAAAATTGCCTATTAAACTTATGAAATACTGGTAAAAGAGGAATTAGAGACATTATCAATTAAATTTAGTATTATTTTGACAAAAAAAGTCATCAAAGACGATTTATTTTCTTAAAATTAAAGAAAACTAATTACAAAATGGATGCATTACTAGTTAAAGATATTGGTGTAAAAGCTTTATTGGTTGGTGGAGCAGTGCTTGTTTCTTTTTGGACCTTCAATGCTGTTAAACTTGTAATAAGCGCTAGGGGAATTAATCCATTAGTTCGGAAATTTTTTGATCAAGTAGCAGCAGGTAGAATTGACGCTGCATATGGACTAACTACTAAAACTTATAAAACACATGTAAAACGTCAAGACTTTTTAAAATTTTTAGCTGGCTTAAATTTAAATAAGTATAGAAATCTAAAGTCAGGTAGACCAAGAGTTCAAGAAGATCAAATCATAATTACTTTAAATTTAAAATCTGAGGATAAGAAAGATGAGCTTCCCTTAGATTTTACTTTTTCAAAAAGTGATAAAGATTGGAAGATAGACAGAATAGCTAAAGTAAATTAGGAAAGGTTCAAAAACTTGTGAAACATGAAGAACTTCGGAAAGAAGAAATAATAAAAAAATTAGAATTACACCCAAGCAGACTAGATAAAGAAAAAGTCATTTTTGAAGCAATGGAAAATGGGTTGAATGATTTTTTTGAGGGAATAACTATGGCTTTAGATCCTTTAGTAACTTTTGGTGTAAAGCAAGTACCTGAAAAAAAAGAAGAAACATCTGGTCAAGGATGTAAATGGAGTATTTTTAAAGTATTAACTAATCAATTAATCAAAAGAGAACTTACTGGGCATGCCGCTAGAAATGCGATCAATTTAGTTATGAAATCTGCAACTAAAGAACAATGGAACGGATTTTATAGACGAGTATTGATTAAAGATCTTCGTTGTGGGGTTTCTGAAAAAACAATAAACAAAGTTGCAAAAAAATTTCCAAGGTATTCTATACCTATCTTCTCATGTCCCCTTGCACATGACAGCGCAAACCATGAAAAGAAAATGATAGGAAAGAAACAAATTGAGATTAAATTAGACGGAGTCAGAGTATTAACAATTATTAGAAAAAATAAAGTAGAAATGTTTTCTCGAAACGGAAAACAATTTAATAACTTTGGTCATATCATTACAGAAATAGAAAAAGTATTAGAGAAACATCCTGCCCCCTACGATTTAGTCTTAGACGGTGAAGTAATGAGTGCTAATTTTCAAGACCTAATGAAGCAAGTACATAGAAAAGATGGCAAACAATCCAAAGATGCAGTTTTACACTTATTTGATTTATGTCCAATTAAAGATTTCAAGAAGGGTTTATGGGAAAAAGATCAAGCTACTAGAAGTATGTTGGTAAAAGATTGGGTAGCAAAAAATGCAACTCTTTTAAAACATGTCCAAACACTTGAATGGGAAAATGTGGATTTAGATACTCCTGAAGGACAAAGTAGATTTGTAGAACTTAACAAATCAGCGGTAGAGGGAGGATATGAAGGCGTGATGATTAAAAATCCTCATGGGTGGTATGAATGCAAGAGAACACACAATTGGTTAAAAGCAAAACCATTCATAGAAGTTACCTTAAGAGTTGTAGCAATAGAAGAAGGGACAGGCAGAAACGAAGGCAGACTTGGAGCAATCCTGGTTGAAGGTAAAGATGATCAATATAATTATCGTCTTAATTGCGGAAGTGGATTTAGTGATTCTCAACGTGAAGAATATTGGAGTAAAAAAGATAAACTAATCGGCCAATTGGTAGAAATCAGAGCTGATGCAAGAACTCAATCTCAAGATGCTGAAACATTCAGTCTTAGGTTCCCAAGATTCAAGTGCTTTAGAGGTTTCGAACCAGGTGAAAAAATATAATTTCAAGGGAATTAGTTTCATAGCAGTAAATATTTAAGCTGGCAGTAAATTATGAAAAACTAAAAAAGTAGATAATGAAATACACTATGTAATGATTAATAAATTACTACCTAAAGATATTGATTTTTATGGATAACAACAATCTTTTCAAATATATTAAAACCCCTTGCGGTCAATCAAAATATATTGAATTACAATCTAATAAAAGTTTGCTTGGAAAATTAAGACTTTTTTGGTTTGTAATTATTGCTTCTATAAGAGATTGGAATATTAGAGACTAATTTCTTTTGACTCATTAATATATTCTTTAGCGTACTTTGCTGAAAAATAAACAACCAACAAAGTAGAAACCACACTTATAATTGTTATAAATAAATTATTTGTTGGCTGTAAATTTTTTAATTCCTGCAAGCTTTTTGCCAAGCTGCCTATAGAACAATAAAGAAATGTTCCAGGAATGATTCCTAAAAGACCAAGAGCAAAGTTTCTAAATTTAATATTATTTAACCCATAAAAATAATTAAGAATACTAAAAGGGAAGAGGGGAGAAAGTCGTGCTAAGAGGATTAATTTAAGACCACCTTTTTGCACTACTTGTTCCATAAGACTTAATCTGGGAAAACGATTAATAACTTTTTTAAGCTTTATTGATAAAAAACTTTTTGAAATAAAGAATGCTCCTGAAGCTCCAATAACTGCCGCAAAAAAAACTATAATTGAACCGAGATAAGAACCATATAAAAAACCAGATAATAAAGATAACCAAGAGGCAGGAAGAATTAATAAAACAATTAAAATATATAAAAGGATGAAAGCAAAAATGCCAATATTTGTATTAAAAAAATAGGCTAAGTTATAGATATTTTCAAAAATAAGAGTCATATCATTTTAATAATTTAAGTTTTTTATTTATTATTTCCGATTGCAAATTTCCTTCCTTCAACTTGGCAAAACATTCATCAACAATCTCTTTAGGAGCTTTGTCTATAAAGTTTTTGTTAGATATTCTCTTATTTAATGTTTCTATATCTGAATTAACTTTTTTCAGGTCCTTGGTAAGTCTATCCTTCAAAGCTTCCAGATTTACAAAATCATTAAAGGGTAAATAGACTTCTAAATCACCAATAATTCCAGAAAAGGATTGAGCAAAATTATTTTTATCGATATCCTTAGATTTACAAATAATAACTTCAGATGACTTAGTAAAAGTTTTAATATCAACTATTAAAGTTTTCAAGAAGTTAGTTAATTCAACATTATCTGAAATTAAGTAGACAGGAACCAGTTGAGATGGCTTAAGTCCTAACTCAACCCTAAGATTTCTAATCAATCTAATTATTTCAAAGAGCTCATGAAAGGATTTATCTATTTGAGAATTTATATATTTTTTTTCTAATACAGGCCATTTCTGAAGAGATAACAAAATTTGTTCAGGTTTAATTTGCAATTTATGCCAAAGTTCTTCAGTGATATGCGGCATAAAGGGATGCATCATAACCAACACATCAGTTAGTACTTTGATTAATATTTTTTCAGATATTTTTCTGTTATGGGTTTCTTTATTATTAAATTTTTGTTTTGCAAATTCAACATACCAATCACAAAAGTCATTCCATGCAAATTCATATAATAATTTTGCAGATTCGCCTAATTTATATTCAATTAAAAGATTAGATACTTTTGTATTCAACTGATTTAATTTTGATAAAATCCACTTATCAGATAATTCTAAATTTTTTTCATCACTCTCATTTAAAGAACAGTTTTCAGAAAAAGTTTTATTTATTAAAACAAATTTAGTAGCATTCCAAAGTTTATTTGCAAAATTCCTTGATGCTTCAACTGTTGAAGAAGTATTTTCTTTCCTATCATAATCAAGCCTTATATCCTGACCAGCGCCAGCGACTTCACGAAGTAAAGCAAATCGCAAAGCATCAGAACCATATTTATCAATCAAAAGCAAAGGATCAATTCCGTTACCTGAACTTTTACTCATTTTTTTATTATTTTCATCTCGAACTAAACCATGAATATAAACATCTTTAAATGGAATATTATTCGTAAAAGTTTTCCCCATCATTGTCATTCTTGCAACCCAAAAGAAAATAATATCGAAACCAGTAATTAAAACACTATTTGGATACCATTTTTTAAAATCTGCATCATTGATATTAGGCCACCCCAATGTAGAAAAAGGCCATAAACCACTTGAAAACCAAGTATCTAAAACGTCCTTATCACGTATAAGTTGCAAATTAGACCCAAATTCTTTAGTAGCTTTGCTTAATGCTTCTTTCTCATTTCTGGCGACAACATATGGAGTATTTTGATCTATTGAGTCTTCTGATTGTTTTAATACATACCATGCAGGAATTTGATGTCCCCACCATAATTGTCTACTAATACACCAATCATTGATATTATCTAGCCAATCTTTATAAACTTTCTCCCAACGCTGAGGAATAAAGGTAGGCTTTTTAGAATCAAGTTCTTTTAGACAACTTGAAGAAATATTGTCCATTTTCAAAAACCACTGGGTTGACAATAATGGCTCAATTGGCACTTTACCTCTATCAGAAAAAGGTACTGTATTTTTATAGTTTTCTATTTTAGTTAATAAACCTAAAGTATCTAATTCCTTTATGATTTTTTTTCTAGCATCAAATCTATCTAAATCCTGAAACTTTCCTGCATTAATATTAAGAGTTCCATCTTTATTCATTATATTGATTTGCTTTAAATTATTCCTTTTGCCGATAGCAAAATCATTAGGATCATGAGCTGGGGTAACCTTTACACAACCTGTACCAAAATCCTTATCAACATGTATGTCAGATATAACAGGTATTTCTCTATCAACAAAAGGTACTTTCACTTTTTTATCAATATATTTTTTATATCTTTCATCGTTTGGATTTACAGCTAAAGCGGTATCTCCCAATAAGGTTTCAGGTCGAGTTGTTGCGACCTCTAAATATTTATCTAAGATTTGACCCTGATCAGAAATTAGTGGATATTTAAAATGCCATAAGTATCCATTAACCTCCTGCATTTCAACTTCAAGATCACTAACTGCTGATTGAGATGCTGGACACCAATTAACTAAATATTCACCTCTATAAATTAGTTTTTTCTCATGCAAAATATTAAATGCTTCAACAACTGCTTCATTCAATTTTTCATCTAAAGTAAATCGTTCCCTTTCCCAGTCTACGGAATACCCAATCCTCTTTAATTGGGATATTATTTTACCCCCACTTTGCTCTTTCCAAATCCATGCTCTTTTTAAAAATTCCTCTCTGCCAATATCTTCGCTATTTTTACCCTCAGTTTTTAATTGTTTTTCAAGAATAGTTTGAACGGCTATTGAAGCATGATCGGTACCAGGTAAACATAAAACATTTTTACCAAGAAGTCTTTGAAATCGAATAATCACGTCTATCAATGCAGTATTGAAAGCATGGCCCATATGCAAAGACCCTGTTACATTTGGCGGCGGAATAACTATACAAAAAGGATCCCCGTTATCACTAGGATTAGGACTAAATGCTCTTAAACTATCCCATCGCTTTTGCCATTTTTGTTCTACCTGTGAAGGCAGATAATTATTTAATGTAAGTTCATCATTCGACTCATTCATTTGCAATAGTTATTTCATTAGCTTTTTACTTATTTTATATTGATAGGAGCAAATAATAATAAAAAATATCAGTTTGCAAAATATATGTAAAACTACAAGAGTTTAAAACCAGAACCACAAGCACACCTCTTGGCATTTTTAGGAGTTGAGATAAGAAAACCTCCACCACTTAAATCACTGTAATAATCAAGTTTTAAATCTTTTAACAAGGAGAACTTTTTAGTATCAGCATATAAAGTTATGCCTTCAGTTCTGGATATTGGAGATCCATTAAATGTACCTGGTTTTAATTTAATATGCATCCAACCTTCTTCATCACTAATTAAAGCAATGGACATTTCACCCGGCGATCCTCCAAAAGATGCTTGCCTTGAAAGCTCTGATGCTGCAGTTTGACTGATTGAAAGATTAACGATCTCAGTCATTGTTATAAAAAGAAAATGGGCGATCCAGGGTTCGAACCAGGGACATCCTGCTTGTAAGGCAGGCGCTCTACCGCTGAGCTAATCGCCCTATAATTATCCATTCTAGTAGATGAAGTTGAAAATTTTATAATTAGTCTTTAAAAATTTCATGATTAAGTCAAAATTGAATAAATAAGATACAGTTTTATGAACTTAAACAATGGATATAACAATCAGAAAGATAGTGATCAAAACACTTTAGAGAGTTTCAAGATTTTAATATCAAATATTAAATATTTAAAAGATAAAACATGGGGCTGCCCATGGCAAAAAATACAGTCACATAAATCCTTGATCCCATTTTTAAATGAAGAAAGTAGTGAATTGATTGATGCAATATATGAAAAAAACGCGAATAATATTTGTGAAGAATTAGGGGATCTCCTATTACAAATAATGCTTCATTCGGAAATTGGCTTTGAAGAAAAAGAATTTGAATTAAAAGATGTTATTGAAAATTTAAATAAAAAAATTATTAATAGACATCCCTATATTTTTAAAAAAAAAGAAAAAGTATCATTAAAAAAGTCACAAGAAATTTGGAGAAATATTAAAAATTCTGAAAATAAGACGTTCTATAAGAAATCATCAATTAGTAGACAATTAAATTCAAAAGTAAAAAGTTTACCTGCTACTATAGGTTCAAACCAGATTACTAATACTGTTAAAGAATACGGTTTTAAATGGGAAAGTAGTAATAAGATTTTTGATAAATTAGATGAAGAAATATGCGAATTAAAAGAAGCAATAAAAAGTAAAAAGGCACATGAAATCAAAGATGAATTTGGAGATGTTTACTTTACTTTGATAAGTCTTTCAAACTTTCTAAAAATAAATCCAGAATCATCTCTTCAAAAAACTAATAAAAAATTTTTAGACAGATTTGCAATAATGGAAGATCAGGTAGGAGATAATATTAGAAAACAAAACCCAAAAGATTTTCAGCGGCTTTGGGAAGTTGCTAAAAAAACACTAATGAGAGAAAAATTGAAAAAAAAATGAAAGATATGCCAACTTGGATAGATGAGTACCACAAAGGCTCAAGATTTGGACTTAATGGGAAAGTATTACTTAAAAAAAATTCTAAATATCAAGAAATTCTCATTATAGAGACTGATTTTTATGGTAAAGCTTTAATGTTAGATGGATGTTGGATGACGTCAGTGAGAGACGAAAAATATTATCATGAATGTCTTGTCCATCCAGCGTTAAGTAGCATTGATAAGAAATCTCACATACTGATTATTGGAGGAGGTGATGGTGGAACTGCAAGAGAATGCTTAAAATACTCTCAAGTTTCAAAAATTGATTTGGTAGAAATTGATGAAGAAGTCATCAAAGTATCTAAAACATTTTTAAAAGAAATTGGAGGTGGAGCGTGGAGTGATAAAAGATTAGCTATTCATATTGATGATGGAGTTAAATGGGTGGAAACAACTAAAGATAATTCTTATGATGTTATTTTTATAGATTGTTCAGATCCATCAGAATTTTCTAATTTATTATTCACAGATTCCTTTTATAAAGAATGTAAAAGAATACTCACGAAAAAGGGAATATTAGCGACTCAAAGCGAATCACCTGAATCATTCGAAAATATTCATATACATATTTTGAAATCACTCAATAAAATATTCAAATTATCTGAAACTATGTATTCATTTGTGCCAATATATCCAAGTGGTATTTGGAGTTGGACATTCGCTTCGGATGAAGAATTAAATTTATCAAAAGTCAATTACAAAGAAGTCATGGAAATAGAAAATAATTGTGATGTTTGGAATTTAAATTTTCAAAATGCTGCATTCAAAATGATGCCAAATAAAATTGTAAAAAAACTCAATTCGTAAAATGATCAATAAAAATTTATTTGATAACGAAAGTGCAATTTTTATGGGAGCCAAAAGAAATCCAGATGATTGTTCAATTGGAATATTTGGAGTCAATTATGACGGTACATGCTCTTATAAGTCAGGGACTAGATTTGGTCCAAATGCCATAAGGCTAGTAAGCACATGCTTAGAGACATTTTGTCCAAGATTAGGAAAGGATTTAGAAGATTTTAATTATGTTGATTTTGGTTCACTAGAAATAGATAAAAATGACTCAATATCTGTCATTAAAGCAGTCAAATCAGCAACAGATTTCATTATGAGTAGCAAGCTTACTCCCATTATGCTTGGAGGTGAGCACTCTATTACTAGTGGTGCTATTGAGGCGTTAGTAAATAGATATCCAGATCTGATTTTAATTCAACTAGATGCTCATGCAGATCTAAGAACCTCATATATGGGGAATGAACATAGTCATGCTTGTGCAATGCAAAGATGCTTAGATATTTTACCTGAAAAAAAGATTTTGCAAGTCGGAATAAGAAGTGGTACCAAAGAAGAATTTAAATTTATGAGTCAAAAAAAGCAATTAGTAAAATTCTTGCCAGGAGGGAATGCTCAAGAATTTAAAAAAGCCCTTCTTCCTTACTCTAATTCGCCAATATATTTAACAATAGATTTGGATTGGTTTGATCCAAGTTTATTACCTGGTACGGGAACTCCAGAACCAGGAGGTTTTTTTTGGAATGACTTTGAAGTAATTCTTGAAACTCTAAAAGAATTTAGAATTGTCGCTTCAGATATTGTGGAATTATCTCCAGAAATTGACAATAGCGGAGTTAGTAGTATAGTTGCCGCAAAAGTACTGAGAAGCTTAATTATGTCAGTACAAAATATGCAATAAAAAATTTCTAAACTAAAGTATGAAAAGCTAAATAACTCATTAAATGTTTCATGGATTTGCTTAAAAGTCCACTTTATTCAAAATATATTGAGTCAAATGCAAAATTAGTAAATTTTGCAGGTTGGGAAATGCCCATATCCTTTTCGGGATTAATAAACGAACATGAATCAGTAAGAACATCAGCAGGATTCTTTGATATTTCCCACATGGGTGTAATTTCTCTTAGAGGAATTAATCCAAAAGAATATATTCAAAAATTTTTTCCTACTAATTTATATTCCTTTTCAGAAGGACAAGGGCTTTATACATTAATGCTGAATGAAAAGGGAGGAATAATAGATGACCTAATAATTTATGACCTTGGTCAACAAGAAGAGGATATCTCAGAAATTTTTTTAATAGTAAATGCGAGCAGATACCAAACTGATTTCTCTTGGATTAAAAATAATTTAAATACCAATAATATTTCAATATCAAATGCTAAAAAAGATAAGGTCCTCTTTGCACTACAAGGCAAAAATTCCTTTAAATTATTCGAAGAATGGATTAAATCATCGATTTCACATATCCCTTACTTTGGTTGTGAATATAAAATCTTTAAACATATTTCGTCCAAAGAAAAGATTTTCTTTTCGAAAACGGGCTATACAGGTGAAAACGGTTTAGAAATCCTATTATCCGCAAAAGCAGCAATTAATTTATGGGATTTCTTAGTTTCAAAAAATATTAAGCCTTGTGGTTTAGGTGCTAGAGATACCTTAAGACTTGAAGCAGGAATGCACTTGTATGGACAAGATTTAAATGAAACAACTACACCATATGAAGCAGGATTAGGTTGGCTAGTACATTTAGAAAATAATCATGACTTTTTTGGAAGAGAGTTTCTTGAAAAACAATCAAGATTTGGAATTAATAAAAAGTTAGTTGGTCTAAATATTGAAGGGAGAGCTATTGGAAGAAAAGGATGCGAAGTATTTAAAGATGGAGAAAATATTGGAACTATAACTAGCGGTAGTTGGTCCCCTACTAAGCAAAAGGCAATAGCTTTTGCTTATATTCAAAATTCTTACGCTACTTTAAATAATGTTGTTGAAATTTTAATCAGAGGTAAAACATTCAAAGGGACCATAACGAAAAGAGCTTTTTATAAAAAAGATATTTAACTAAATTTACCCTTGAAGAATTATTATTGTTAATTATTGCTCAATAAGTAATTTCTAGATGCGAAACAAAATTTGTGAAGAACTCAATAAGTCAGATATTGGGAAAGTAGTTAATTTATGTGGATGGGTTGATCGAAGAAGGGATCATGGTGGAGTAATTTTTATAGATTTGCGTGATCATAGTGGATTTATGCAAATTACTATTAATCCTGAAGATGGTGAGACTCTTTTTAAACAGGCTGAGATTTTAAGAAATGAAACTGTGATAATGGTTAATGGAATTGTTAATGAAAGGCCAAAAGATTCGATAAATAAAAATATTCTCACTGGAGAGTTAGAACTAAAAGTTAAAGATCTACAAATTCTTAATCAAATAAAAAATAATTTACCATTTCCTATCTCAGTACATGATTATGAAAATACAAAAGAAGAGCTTAGACTAAAATATAGATATTTAGATCTTAGAAGAGGAAAATTACTCAAAAATTTAAAAACAAGGCATAAAATTATTAAAGCAGTAAGAGAATATCTTGATAATTCTGGATTTACAGAGGTCGAAACACCATTACTGACAAAATCGACTCCAGAAGGAGCTAGAGATTTTTTAGTTCCAGCGAGACTTTCAAACGGTGAGTTTTTTGCTTTACCACAATCTCCACAATTATTTAAACAACTTTTAATGGTAGGAGGGTTAGACAAGTACTATCAAATCGCAAAATGTTTCCGTGATGAAGATCTAAGAGCTGATAGACAACCAGAATTTACTCAGCTTGATATTGAAATGAGTTTTATAAGTGAAGAAGAAATCATTTCTTTTAATGAAAAACTAATAAAAAATGTATGGAAAAATGTACTAAATATAAACTTCAATGAGGAGTTTCCAAGAATGACTTGGCAGGAGGCCATGGACAACTATGGAACAGACAGACCAGATACAAGATATGAAATGTTACTTAAAAATTTAGGTGGGATACTCGGCAATATTGGTTTTAACATTTTCACTAAAGCAATTCAGAATGGGGGAGCAATAAAATCCATAACTATTAAAGATGGAAACACAAGTATTAGTAACGTTCGAATCAAACCTGGAGGAGATATTTTTAAAGTTGCCCAAGATGCAGGAGCTGGAGGTTTAGCATTCATAAGAGTTAAAGGAGATGAACTTGAAACAATTGGAGCAATAAAAAATAATTTAAATAAAGATCATATCTCTACTATTTTAAAAATAACAGAAGCAAAAGATGGGGACTTAATTCTTTTAGGGGCTGGAAATACTCAAATTGTAAATCAATCATTAGATAGAGTCAGGCAATATATTGCAAAAGATTTAAAGCTAATAGAGAAGGATAAATGGAACTTTTTATGGGTCACAGATTTCCCTATGTTTGAAATGAATGAAGAAGAAAAAAGATTTGAAGCTTTACACCATCCGTTTTGTTCTCCTAAAAATATTAAGCTTGAAGATTCAAAAGAATTAAAAGAAAAAATAGAGAGCTCTACAGCACATGCTTATGACTTAGTACTAAATGGATTAGAGTTAGGTGGTGGCTCTCTGCGTATCCATCAAGCTGAAATGCAAAGAGAAGTTCTTAGAACAGTTGGATTAACAGATAATCAAATTAATGAAAAATTTGGTTTTTTAATTGAAGCTCTCGAAATGGGTGCTCCACCTCATGGGGGAATAGCATTTGGGGTAGATCGGATAACAATGCTTATTTTGGGGGAAGATTCAATTAGGGAAACAATCGCTTTTCCAAAAAATCAACAAGCAAAATGTCTTCTTACAAATGCACCTTCAAATGTCTCCAAATCCCAATTAAAAGAATTAGATATTGAAATAACAATTGATGAATAAACTATTTATGGATGATCAATAAATTTTTTGTTTAAATAAAGTATAAGGAGGTTGTGCTTAATTAAAAATATTGCATGTCAAAGTTTGTTTTTGTTACTGGAGGAGTCGTTTCTAGCATAGGTAAAGGTATTGTTGCCGCAAGCTTAGGAAGATTATTAAAATCAAGAGGGTATAGCGTTTCAATACTTAAACTAGATCCCTATCTAAATGTTGACCCAGGAACAATGAGCCCGTTTCAACATGGCGAAGTTTTCGTTACCGAAGATGGAGCTGAAACAGATTTAGATTTAGGTCACTATGAGAGATTTACTGACACTGCAATGACTCGTTTAAATAGTGTCACTACAGGATCCATCTACCAAGCAGTAATTAATAAAGAAAGAAGAGGGAGTTACAACGGAGGTACAGTTCAAGTTATTCCTCACATCACAAGAGAAATAAGAGAAAGGATTCATAGAGTAGCAGCTAACAGCAATGCTGATATCGTTATAACTGAGATTGGTGGAACAGTAGGAGATATTGAATCTCTACCCTTTTTAGAGGCTATAAGAGAATTTAAAAATGATGTTAATAAAAATGATGTCGCTTATATTCACGTAACTTTACTTCCTTATATCAAAACATCTGGTGAGATAAAAACTAAACCTACTCAACATTCTGTAAAGGAGTTACGATCCATTGGTATACAACCAGATTTACTTGTATGCAGAAGTGATAAAGAAATTAATGAAGGGCTAAAAAGAAAACTAAGTGGTTTCTGCGGAGTTAATCTTAATTGTGTAATTGAAGCATTAGATGCTGATAGTATTTATTCAGTTCCTCTTTCTTTAAAGAATGAAGGTTTATGTAAACAGACTTTAAATTGTCTAGAACTCGAAGATAAAGAATGTGATTTAGAGAATTGGGAAAAAATAATTCATAATCTTAGAAATCCTGGTAACCCTATAAAGGTTGCTTTAGTTGGAAAATATATAGAACTTGGTGATGCATATCTTTCAGTAGTGGAGGCATTAAGGCATGCTTGTATTGAACAAAAAGCTTTATTAGATTTGTATTGGATAAGTGCTGAAATGATCGAAGAGAAATCAGCCGAAGAGTATTTAAATGATGTTGACGCAATTGTAGTTCCAGGAGGATTTGGAAATAGAGGAGTGAATGGAAAAATTGAAGCAATAAAATTTGCAAGAGAAAAGAATATTCCTTTCCTAGGTTTATGTTTAGGTATGCAATGCGCAGTAATAGAATGGGCAAGAAATATAGCCCAATTACCTGATGCATCTAGCTCAGAATTAAATCCAGATTCCGAAAACCCGGTTATTCATTTATTACCTGAACAAGAAGACATTGTTGATCTTGGAGGAACTATGAGATTAGGAGTTTATCCTTGTAGACTTCAAAAAAATACAACTGGTAAAGAGTTGTATAACGAAGATGTTATATATGAGAGACATCGACATAGATATGAATTTAATAATTACTACAAACAAAGTTTTTTAGATTCTGGATACAAAATCAGTGGTACATCACCAGATGGAAGATTAGTAGAATTAATTGAATTAGTTGATCATCCATATTTTTTAGCATGTCAATACCATCCTGAATTCTTATCAAGGCCAGGGAAGCCACATCCATTATTTAAAGGGTTGATCAAAGCATCGCAGGAAAAATTAGAGCAATCAAATTAATATTATTTATTTTTCTTGAATGCAATAATGACAAATTTCTTACCATTAGTAGAAAAATTTCATTCATTACAAGGAGAGGGTTTTCATACAGGCCAAAGTGCCTTCTTTATAAGACTAGCTGGATGTAGCGTTGGATGCTCATGGTGCGATACTAAACATTCTTGGGATAAAGAAAAATACCCTTTAATACCAATCAAAAAAATCATTGATGAAATAAAAAAGGCTCGAAAAAAAGGGGCATCTTTTTTAGTTATCACTGGTGGTGAGCCTTTACATCATAATTTAGATAATTTGTGCCAAGCTATAAATAAAGAAACTTCTGAAAAGGATCAAAACCCAATCAAGATTCATATTGAAACAAGTGGCGTAAACAAAATGTCAGGTAATTACGATTGGATTACTTTATCTCCAAAAAGACATTTACCCCCAAAAACTTATTTTTTAGAAAACTTTAATGAATTAAAAATAATTATCAATGATAAAAAAGATATTGATTTTGCAATTGATATAAAGCAAGAAATAATGAACAAATATCAGAACCTATCATCAAAAGACAATTTTTATAAGTTAGATAAAAAATATTATGTACAGCCCGCTTGGGAAAACGCAAGAGGGTTTTCACTTACGATTGATTTTGTTAAAAATAATCCTGAATGGAACTTAAGTCTTCAGACACATAAATACTTAAAGATTAAATAATTTATATGGATTTAAAAAATAAATCTGCAGTAATTTTATTATCAGGAGGCTTAGATTCTTCAACTGTTACAGGCTTAGCAAAAGCGTCCAAAGCTAAAATATTTGGCTTATCTTTTGATTACGGACAAAGACATAAAAAAGAATTAGATTCCGCATTCACAATAGCCAATCACTTTGAAATAGAGGAATTCAAAATAGTAAAGCTTGACTTATCTTTGTGGGGCGGGTCATCTCTTACAGATATAAAAAAAGATTTACCTATTGATGGCATACAGCAAAATACAATTCCAAACACCTATGTGCCTGGAAGAAATACAATCTTTATTTCTGTTGCGTTAAGCTATGCTGAGGCAATAAATGCTGATTTAATAGGCCTAGGAGTTAATGCACTAGATTATTCTGGTTATCCTGATTGCAGACCTGATTACATTAAAAAGTTTCAAGAACTAGCTAATCTTGCTAACAAACGTGGAAGAGAAGAAAATCCAATTAAACTTTGGACACCTTTACTCGATCTAAATAAAGAAGATATTATTCAATTAGCTTTTGATAATAATGTTCCTTTAGAAAAAACATGGAGTTGTTATTCAGGAAATTTAGAACCCTGTGGAAAATGTGATAGTTGCCGAATTAGACAAACAGCCTACAAAAAATGGCAAATAAAAAAGAATGAGAATTAAGACAAAAAAATTATCTAAGTGGCTTGATCCAGAATTGATAGCTAAACATTTTGCATTGAAATTTGGAGACCATGGATTGTCTTGGTTAGATAGTGATGGGAAAGATAATGGAGAATGGTCTATTTTAGGAATTAACCCAAAGGAAATTATTTGCTCTAGAGATATCAATAATTTGAATATTGATAATAATCCATTTTTTAAATTAGAAAAAATTGATAGAGGATTTTGGATGGGCTGGTTAAACTTTGAGGCGGGCGCATATATCGAGCCAAAAAATCCATGGAAGAATAATGAAATATCGACTTTGTGGATTGCATCTTATGATCCAATTATTAAATTTAATCTAGTTTCTAATGAAATAATTCTTGAAGGAACTAGTTCTACTGAAATAAATAAATTTGAAAAAATAATTTTAAATATTAATGCTGAAAAAGAAAAAAATTCTATTAAAAATAATCTGAAATTTGATTTTTCAAAAATTAATTTAAAAGAAATAACCAACGAATTTGAAACAAATATTTTAAAAGTTAAGAAATTAATATCTATAGGAGATATTTTTCAAGCAAATCTAACAACTCAATGTGAGGTTGAAGCTTTAGAAACTTATAGTTCTTTAAACATATATTCTAAAATAAGAAGAAAATTGAAAGCTCCTTTTGGAGGAATAATAATAAATAATTCAAAGGGAATCAACGAATCAGTATTATCAACTTCACCTGAAAGATTTTTGAAAATAGACAAAGAAGGATATGTCGAATCAAGACCTATCAAAGGCACAAGATCCAGACACCAAGATGAAACTCAAGATGCCTTAAATGCCATAGATTTGATAACAAATGAAAAAGATAGAGCTGAAAATATTATGATTGTTGACCTCTTAAGAAACGATTTAAGCAAAGTATGCGAAATAGGAAGTATTGAGGTTCCAGAAATATTAAAACTTGAGAGTTACTTGAAAGTACATCACCTTACATCAGTAATTAGAGGGAAACTAAAAAAGGATAAAAGCTGGGTTGACTTACTAATTGCTTGCTGGCCAGGAGGCTCAATAACTGGGGCTCCAAAATTACGTTCATGCCAAAGGCTATTTGAAATAGAAAAAAATGGAAGAGGACCTTACTGTGGATCCTTCATAAAAGTTGACTGGAATGGAGAGTTTGATAGCAACATACTAATAAGATCATTTATAGTAAAAGGCAAAAAAATTAATATATCTGCTGGTTGCGGAATAGTTAGTGATTCTGATCCTCAAAATGAAACAGAAGAACTAAAGTGGAAACTTTTGCCTTTAATAGATTCGTTAAAATGAAACAGAATATAGGTTGGCATAAAGATAAATGGCTAGATATTGAAAATATTTATATATCAGCAAATGATAGAGGTCTAAAGTTTGGAGATGGAATATTCGAAACTGTTTTGATAAAAAAGAATAATGCTGTTTTGCTAGACGAACATATTCAAAGACTAGAAAATAGCAATAGAGTTTTAAATATGAATTTGAATATTAATAAATCACATTTAAAAAACATTATTAGTCTAGGTATTAAAAAATTATCTCTTAAAAACGAGCAATTAGGATCAATTAGAATTAACTACAGCAGAGGCTTGAATAAAGGCAGATCAATTAGAATTAATAAAGATCAACAGGAAGATTATAAAAATAATTTATGGATTGAATTTTATATTATAAAACCTAGTTTTTCTCCAATAAGTACATTTATTAGTCAAACAGAAAAAAGAAATCAATATAGTTTAATTAATCAATGTAAAACTTTCTCATATAATCAATCAATACAAGCACTAATAGAAGCTAATAAAAAATTGTTTGATGATTGTTTAATATTAAATACTGCTGATGAACTATGTTGTGGTAGTACTTTTAATATCTTACTGAAAAGAGATAATGTATGGATGACACCAAGAAAAGAAAGTGGATGTCTTCAGGGAATCATGGTTAAAAAAGCTATAAAATTAAAAATAATTAAAGAAGAATTGATCTTACCTAAATTTTATAATAATGATATTTTAATTGCAATTAATAGTTTATCTTGTAGGCAAATTAATAGAGTAAATGATATAGAATTTACAACAACTTTTGATCCAAAGTATTTCTGGGAATTGTTGTATAAGTAAGATTATTTCTTTTCTGGAAAAAAAGCATCAGATAGGTTATTTATATAGTTATTAACTTTAAACCCAACAATACTTCCGATAACGATAATCGATGGTGAAGAGAAACCTTTGTTACTTATTGTCTCTGCCAAATTCTTTAATTCTGAAATTAAACATTTTTGATTATTTAAAGTTGCTTCTTGAATAACAGCACATTTAGTATTTTCATCCAAACCGCCTATTAGTAATTCTTTAACAATAAATCCTATATTTCTCATGCCCATATAAATTACTAAACCATCAGATGATTTAGCTAATAATCTCCAATTAACAGTCTTTTTATCTTTATTAATATCTTCATGTCCAGTGACAAAAGTTATAGAGCTTCCTGCTTCTCGATGAGTTAATGGGATCCCAAAATTTGAAGGAGCAGCTATTCCAGAAGTTATCCCAGGGACAATTTCAACTGAAATCCCATTTTTTTCTAAAAAAGATACTTCTTCACCACCTCGTGAAAAAACAAAAGGATCACCTCCTTTAAGCCTTACAACATTCTTTCCTTCTTTTGCTAATTTCACAATAAGTAAATTAGTATCAGCCTGAGGAACAGAACACAACCCAGCCCTTTTACCTACATTAAATATTTCAGTTTTCTTATTAGTCTCCTTTATGATTTGGGGAGAAACTAACGCATCATGGACCAAAGCATCACAACTTTTGATAAGTCGTAAGGCTTTTAAAGTTAGCAGCTCAGGGTCACCAGGACCTGCTCCAACTAAATAAACTATACCGGGCACATTAATCTCCATTAACAAGTATGGTAGTAAAAGAAAATTGTATTGTAGATAAATATCGTGAAAAAAAGTTTATTCAAGCCAAGTAGAAAATTTACTTTATTCAGTGCTTTTGTAACTCTCCTAAATGATAGATTAAGCGAAAGTATTCTTTTGCCAATTTTACCTTCTTTTGTTTTACTCTTTGACTCAAAAGCTAGTACTTATGGTTTACTCTCTTGTACTTATCAATTAGCACAATTTACGGCTTCGCCTTTTATTGGGCTTATGAGCGATAGATATGGAAGAAGACCTGTAACTTTGTTTTGTATAACGGGCTCAATCATAGGAATATCAATATTATCATTTACAGTTTTATTTGATTGGTCAACTTCACTAGCGACTATCCCCTTATTTTTATTATTTATAGCAAGACTTATTGACGGTCTAAGTGGTGGAACTGCTGCAACAGCGACTACTATTCTTGCAGATATTTCTAGTCCTGAAAAAAGAGCAAAAACATTTGGACTTATTGGAGTCGCATTTGGATTAAGTTTCTTCTTGGGTAATATATTTGTTGTTATTTTTGCTAAAAATACAAATAATAATTTCATTATTCCAGTAATAATAGCTTCAATAATTCCAATTATTAACTTCATACTAGTATTCTTTTATTTACCAGAAACCAAGCCTCAAAACGAATTAAATAAATCAACTCAAATTTTAAAAAATCCTCTAAAACAATTATTTAAAGTATTTAAAGAAGAAAAAATTAGAAAATTATCTCTAGCTTTTTTTATATATTTCATAGCTTTTACTGGACTAACAAATATTTTAATTTTTTTCCTTCAAGAGTCCCTGAATTGGACAACTAAGGCATCCAGTGGAACTCTTGTAGTTGTGGGGGTGATAGCAATTATTGTACAAGGTGGGCTAATTGGTCCTCTAGTAAAAAAATTTGGAGAAA
Source organism: Prochlorococcus marinus subsp. pastoris str. CCMP1986 (assembly GCF_000011465.1). Taxonomy (NCBI): domain Bacteria; kingdom Bacillati; phylum Cyanobacteriota; class Cyanophyceae; order Synechococcales; family Prochlorococcaceae; genus Prochlorococcus; species Prochlorococcus marinus. The sequence continues at coordinate 1,630,039 of NC_005072.1, forward strand.
TGAGACTTACTTTAATTGGTTCAGGTTTTATTCTCTTAGCATGTTTTCTTTTGATAACTACCCCTCAAAAAAATGCGATAGTAAATATTTATTCTGCAGTTTCATTCTTAGCCGTGGGTGCGGGTTTAATTACACCTACATTAAGAGCATTAATATCAAAGAAATTAGATGGGGATAACCAGGGCTCTATATTAAGTAATTTGCAAGGTCTTCAAAGTCTTGGTGGGGTTTTAGGTATAGGAATGGCTGGAAAAGTTTATGATGATTTTGGTCCAAAAGCACCATTTATTGCAGGATCAATTATTTTACTTTTTATGATTTACCTTATTGCTGAAGGAAAAAATAACAATATTTCTTATAATTAACAAAATATAATCCCTTTAATGAAATACGAAGCTAACAATTTTATTAATAGAGAATTAAGTTGGATCGACTTTAATAAAAGAGTTCTTCTTACAGGGATGGAGAAAGATTATAAAGTACTAGATAAAATTAAATTTTTTTCAATTTTCAGTAATAATCTTGATGAATTTTTTATGGTTAGAGTTGCATCATTAAAAGCTCAAGTTGAAGCCGGAATTAGAAAAAAAAGTATTGATGGACATACTCCTAAAGAACAATTAAAAAAAATTAACAAGGAAGTAAAAAAACTCACAATCCTTCAAGAAAAATATTTTAATAATGAATTAAATGATGAGCTTAAAAATGAAGGCATTTTCATAAAAAAGTATTGTGAACTCAATCAAAATCAGAAAAATTGGTGTGATAGCTATTTCCTATCTTCAATTTTTCCTTTATTAACACCATTAGTAGTTGATCCTGCGCACCCATTCCCTTTTATAAGTAATTTAAGTCTTAATTTGGCTGCTCTCATTAATGATGGAGAAGAATCAAAAAATCAATTTGTAAGAATTAAAATACCGACAAAAAATATTGGCAGATTTATACTAATTCCCAATGAAATTATTGAAACTGAAGATGAAAGAGAGCATTTTTTTATAACTGTTGAAGACTTAATTGGAAACAATATCAATGCCTTATTTAATGGAATGGAATGCTTAAATTATTCTTTTTTCCGAGTAACAAGAGATGCAGATTTAGAATTAAAAGAACTTGAAGCTGACGACTTACTTCTTGCGGTAGAGCAAAGCTTGCAAAAAAGAAGATTAGGGGGAGATGTAGTTAGATTAGAAGTAAATGAAAATATTCCACAAAATATTTTAAAGTTACTCATTGAGAGTATTGCAATACCAGAAGAATATATCTACTTTTGCAAAAGCTTATTAGGACTTGACGATTTAAATTACCTCTTAAAAATTAATCGAGAAGACTTAAAAGAAAATTTATTAATTGGAGATACACATCCATTATTAAAATCGTTAGATTCTTCTAAAGACAAAAATTTTAACTCTATTTTTAGCATTCTTAGAAAACAGAGTATACTTCTACATCATCCATACGACTTATTCAAAACCTCTGTAGAAGAATTTATCAACAAAGCTGCTGACGACCCACTTGTACTAGCTATTAAAATTACTCTTTATAGAGTTTCAAAAGATTCTCCAATTATTGAAGCCTTAATGAGAGCAGCTGAGAATGGGAAAGAGGTAATGACTCTTGTTGAGCTCAAAGCAAGATTTGATGAAGATAACAACATCCAATGGGCAAAACAGCTTGAGCAAGCTGGAATTCATGTTGTTTATGGAATAATAGGCTTTAAAACACATACAAAGATTGCTTTAGTGGTTAGAAAAGAGAAAAGAAGACTAAGGAATTATTTTCATATTGGAACGGGAAATTACAATTCGAACACTTCTCGCTATTACACAGACATAGGATTTCTATCAACAGATCCTGATATCTCCTCAGATTTAATTGAACTCTTTAATTACTTATCAGGTTTCTCAAAACAAAAGGCTTATCAGAAATTATTAGTATCTCCAACATCATTAAGAAAAAAATTCATCTTTTTAATAAATAGAGAAATTGAAAATATCGAAGAGGGCAAGAAAGGTGAAATTATTGCAAAAATGAATTCATTAGTAGATCCAGAAATTATTCAATTACTTTATTTAGCTTCCCAAAAAGGAGTAAAAATTCACCTGATAATAAGAGGGATATGTTGTTTATATCCTCAAAGAGAGAATTTGAGTGAAAATATTAAGGTTACAAGTATTATTGGGCATTTTCTTGAACATTCTAGAATTTTTTGGTTTTACAATAACAATAATCCAGAAGTTTTTATAGGCAGCGCAGACTGGATGAGAAGAAATTTAGACAGAAGAATAGAAGCTGTTACACCTATAGAAGACCTAAAATTAAAATCTCAACTATATGATCTTTTACAAACTTATATTTATGATAATTATTACTCCTGGATCATGAATAAAGATGGAATATACGAAAAAAAAGAGAGGGATTCAAACTCAAATCGTTCTCAAATTGATCTAATAAAAAGATTAAAAAAATAAATTTTTTTATAACATTTTAAAAAACTTCTTAATATTGATAAAAATTTTATATTTATAAGAAATCAAGTCATATCAGTTATTTTGAAGTAATATTAGTAGAAATCAATTTTCTTGTCTTTAAAGTTTCAACGCAAAAGTATTTTTTTTCTTGATTTCAGTGCTAGCTTTTAAAAAATCCACTTAAAGAGGCCAGGGTGATGGGGATCCTTCTGGAATCTGGAAATAGTTCTTCAAAAAAGAAAACTGAAGAACCTAGATTACCAAACACTGCGGGCAAGACTCGCAAAACAAAACCAAGCTTAACTGCTAAACAAAACCAAAAAAAATCTGCAAGACTCGCTTCAGATTCAATAGGTTATTACTTAAGCAGTATTGGAAGAGTTCCTCTTCTTACTGCAGCAGAAGAAATAGAGCTAGCTCATCATGTTCAAAACATGAAAAAGATGCTAGAAATTCCTGAGATAGAAAGATCATCAAAACATCTTCGCCTAATTAAAATTGGGAAAAGAGCTAGAGATAGAATGATGTCAGCCAATTTAAGACTTGTAGTATCTGTTGCCAAGAAGTATCAAAATCAAGGTTTAGATTTATTAGACTTGGTACAAGAAGGCGCTATAGGCTTAGAAAGAGCGGTTGATAAATTTGATCCTGCGATGGGATATAAATTTTCTACTTATGCTTATTGGTGGATTAGACAAGGAATGACAAGAGCTATTGATAATAGCGCTAGGACAATTAGATTACCAATTCATATTAGTGAAAAACTTTCCAAAATGAGAAGAGTTTCCAGAGAATTATCTCAAAAATCTGGAAGGCAACCAACCAGATTAGAAATGGCAACAGCGATGGGAATTGAGCAAAAAGATTTAGAAGACTTAATCTCTCAAAGTGCTCCATGCGCATCTCTTGATGCTCACGCAAGAGGCGAAGAAGATCGTAGTACCTTAGGTGAACTTATTCCCGATCCAAATGGAGAAGAGCCTATGGAAGGGATGGATAGAACAATCCAAAAAGAACATTTAGGAACTTGGCTGACTCAATTAAATGAAAGAGAACAAAAAATTATGAAACTTAGATTCGGCTTAGACGGAGAGGAACCTCTTACACTGGCAGAAATAGGAAGACAAATAAATGTATCCAGAGAAAGAGTTAGGCAACTAGAAGCTAAGGCAATTTTAAAACTTAGAGTAATGACCACTCATCAAAAAGCAGCCTAGTTAAGTTGTTGAATTTTGTTTTTATTTTTGTTTATATATTTATTATCTTTTTTATATCGATAATATATAAAAGATTTAATCCAAATAATAAAGAAGTACTGAGAAAAATTATTCATATTGGAATAGGACCTTTAATTCCTCTCGCAAAATTCTTAGATATAGATCAAACTTCTGCTCTTTGTTTTACAGGGCTTGTTACGTTGCTAACTTTCATAAATTACCAATCTAAATTATTTCCAACTATTGAGGATGTAGATAGAAAAAGTTATGGAACCTTATTTTATTGTTTAAGTTTATTTATTTTAATTTACCTTTATTGGGAAAAAGATCCTACTTCACTGATTGCTGGTTTTTTTATAATGACATTTGGTGATGGCTTTGCAGCATTAATAGGAAAGAACTTTAAATCCAAAAGTTGGATTTTTTTAAACCAAAAAAAATCTTTGTTTGGAACAACCACTATGTTTATTACAAGCTTGATAGTAGTTTTTGGTTTAAGTTATATCCAAAAATACACTTTTAATATAAATTTTTTTACTGTTGCTTCTATTTCTACAATACTTGAACAATTTAGTTTTTTTGGAATAGATAACTTTATAGTGCCAATTTCAGCAGCATTTTGTTTTAACTTTTTTATTACAGGTTTATAAATTACAAAATTGAATCATATAGAATCTGAAGCAAATTTTTCGTTGTTTCTATATTTATGCAAGCATCAGTAATACTCGTACCATATTCAAGATCTTTCATATTTGAAAGTTTTTGATTACCCTCCTTCAGATGACTTTCAAGCATTACTCCTAAAATATTTTTTTCACCATTCTTAATCTGATTTGCTACGTTTTTAAGGACATCAGATTGCTTTGTGTAATCTTTATTAGAATTTCCATGGCTACAATCAATCATAACTTTGTAAGGAAGATTACCTTCTTTTAATTCGGAAGAAATACTTTTTACATGTTGATTTTCGAAATTAACTCCTTTAGAACCTCCCCTTAAAACTATATGTCCATCTGGATTGCCGGTTGTATTTACAATAGAAGCATAACCTTGATCATTAACACCTAAGAAATGATGAGATTTTGAAGCCGACTGCATCGCATTAATAGCAGTACTAAAAGAACCATCAGTACCATTTTTAAAACCAATAGGCATGGATAATCCTGAAGCCATTTCTCTATGAGTTTGACTTTCGGTAGTCCTTGCACCAATTGCTGTCCAACTGATTAAATCAGCAATATATTGAGGAACAATTGGATCTAATAACTCAGTAGCAGAGGGTATCCCACGCGTTGCCAAATAAGATAGTAAATTTCTCGCTCTTCGTAAACCTGTATTAATGTCATATGAACCATCTAAATGAGGGTCATTTATTAATCCTTTCCAACCAATTGTAGTTCTGGGTTTTTCGAAATATACTCGCATTACAATTTCTAATTTATCTTTATAAATTTTTCTAAATTCCTGAATATATTCTGAATAATCTTTAGCAGCCTCAATATCATGAATTGAACATGGTCCCACTATGACTAGAATCCGAGGATCATTATTGTGCAAAATATTTTGTATTGATCTTCTAGTATTAGAGACAGTTTCTGCAGAGGTATAATCTAAAGGTATATCATTATGAAGTTTGCTTGGAGGTATTAATGGACGTGTTTCAACAACATGCAAATCAGATGTTTTTTCTAAAGATTGATTATTGGATGAAGTCGTCATTGATTAATTAAGAAGTTTGAATATTTAAAAAAGCATTTATGAATACTCTCCTTATCAATATTAAAAATAACAATAGATTAGGCATTAAACCTTACAAATGAAGAAATTGGAAACATTGCTCAAAGATTATGCAAATCATGTAGCTGAGAGAGCTACTAAAGGCATACCTCCATTACCACTAAATGCAGAACAGACTAACTGTATTACTAACCTCTTGGAGCAAAACACTAATTACGATAGTGAATATTTGCTAGATTTGCTCATAAATAGAGTACCGCCAGGGGTAGACGAGGCAGCATATGTAAAAGCAAGCTGGCTTACGGCAATTGCTCAAAGCGAAAAACATTGCAGATACATTAACCCTGAGAGAGCAATTGAGATACTAGGCACAATGATAGGTGGATATAATGTTAATTCTCTGGTTGAAATACTTAAAGGGGAAAATAGTTTACTAGCTAAAAAAGCAGCAGAGGTTTTAAAAAATATCATTCTTGTTTACGATTCGGCGAATGATATTTATGAATTATCTCAAAATAATATTTATGCACAAGAAGTAGTAAATAGTTGGGCAAATGCAGAATGGTTCAAAAGTAAAAAAGTTCTACAGGAAGAAATTACTTGTCTAGTATTCAAAATTGATGGTGAGACAAATACAGATGACTTATCTCCTGCAGTTCACGCGACAACTCGTCCTGATATACCATTGCACGCTTTGGCTATGCTCGAATTTAAAAAGCAAGATGGATTAGAAATTCTTGATAATCTTAAAAAACAAGAGATCCCAATTGCTTATGTTGGAGATGTAGTAGGCACAGGTAGTTCAAGAAAATCAGCTATAAATTCACTGATTTGGCATATTGGCGAAGATATACCTTTTGTACCAAATAAAAGAACGGGAGGAATAATAATTGGCAGCAAAATAGCTCCTATTTTCTTTAATACCGCACAAGATTCAGGAGCACTTCCGATAGAGGCTGATGTATCCCAAATGAACACAGGAGATTTAATAAAGATATTTCCTTATGAAGGCGTTATTAAAAAAATTGAAAAAAATACTAATTATGAAATAGTAATAAGTCAATTCGACTTGTATCCATCAACTATTACTGATGAAATTCAAGCTGGAGGGAGAATAAATCTCATGATTGGTCGTTCACTCACAGACAAGATTAGAAACAAATTAGATTATCAACCTAGTGAAATATTTATCAGGCCAAAAAATCCAAAAGAATTTAATTCTGGTTTTACTCAAGCACAAAAAATAGTAGGTAAAGCATGCGGTTTAAAGGGGGTTCGACCTGGAATGACCTGTGAACCAATTATGACGACAGTTGGGAGTCAAGATACTACTGGGCCCATGACGAGGGATGAACTTAAAGAATTAGCTTGTTTAGGATTCACTGCAGATTTAGTTATGCAAAGTTTTTGTCACACAGCTGCATATCCTAAACCAGTAGATTTGCTTACACATAAAGAATTACCTGACTTTATATCTCAAAGAGGTGGAGTAGCTCTAAAACCCGGGGATGGAATAATTCACAGCTGGCTTAACAGAATGCTCCTTCCTGATACTGTTGGTACAGGTGGAGATAGTCATACAAGATTCCCTCTTGGAATTTCATTTCCTGGAGGCTCGGGCATTGTTGCCTTTGCTGCTGCAATAGGATCAATGCCATTAAATATGCCAGAATCAGTACTCGTAAAATTTAAGGGCGATTTATTACCAGGCATAACCTTACGAGATTTAGTTAATGCAATCCCACTCTTTGCGATTAAAAAGGGACTTTTGACTGTTGAAAAAGCAAATAAAAAAAATATATTTAACGGAAAAATTATGGAAATTGAAGGATTGCCTAACTTAAAACTTGAACAAGCTTTCGAACTAACTGATGCTACTGCTGAACGCTCATGCGCTGGAAGCACAATACTTTTATCACAGGAAACTGTTCAAGAATACATAAGAAGCAATATTTGCCTTTTAGAAAAAATGATTGAGAGCAATTATGAAGATTCAAAGTCAATATCAAGAAGAATTAATGATATGAAAAATTGGTTAAAGAAACCTGAATTAATTCAGCCAGATCTGAATGCCAGTTACGAAGAAATAATTGAAATTGACTTATCTCAAGTTAAACAACCTATAGTTGCTTGTCCCAACGATCCAGACAATGTGAAAGAAATTGTTGATGTTGCAAATACAAATATTGATGAAGTTTTTATAGGTTCTTGTATGACAAACATTGGTCACTACAGGGCTGCCGCAAAAGTTCTTGAAGGTGTGAAAAATTTAAAGGCAAAACTATGGATTTGTCCACCCACAAAAATGGATGAGGAAACTCTGAAACAAGAAGGTTACTATGAAATATTTGAAAATTGTGGTGCGAGATTAGAATTGCCTGGCTGTTCTTTATGCATGGGAAATCAAGCCAGAGTAGATGAAGGATCAATTGTATTTTCTACTAGTACAAGAAATTTTGACAATAGGCTTGGGAAAAATGCTCAAGTATTTTTAGGGAGTGCAGAATTAGCAGCAGTTTGTGCACTTCTTGGAAAAATTCCTGAAATAGAAGAATATCAGGATATTACTAAAAATAAAATTAATCCATATTCTGATGAACTTTATCGCTATCTTCAATTTGATGAAATACACGATTTCAGCTTGTCAAAGTAATCATGGACTATGCGAAACCTTATAAAAGAAAATATTAAAAAAACAGGAAATAACTCTTCTCGAAGCATTAAAAAATTACTTAAACAAAGATCTTTTGTTGTTTTCATATCAATTCTATTAACAGGTTTAGGGGCATCAATTACTAGTATTTCTTTTAAAACTGGAATTTATTTTATAAATAATTGGAGATTAGAACTTTTAAATCATTTTCCGTCTGTTGCAGTCCTACCACTATTTGGTGCAGTTGGTGGAGCTATTGCAGGATTTTTGATTAAAAATTTTGCTCCTGCAGCGAAAGGTTCAGGTGTAAGTCAAATCATGGGATTTTTAAGACATAAAAAAGTACCTATGAATCTTAAAGTTGGATTAGTCAAATTAATATCTGGAATCATTGCAATCGGAAGCGGGTTCCCTTTGGGTCCTGAAGGTCCATCAGTTCAAATGGGGGGTTCAGTTGCTTGGCAAATGGCAAGATGGCTAAAAGCTCCTCTAGCATTTAGAAGAGTAATAGTTGCTGCTGGAGGTGGAGCTGGAATAGCAGCAGTATTTAGCGCTCCTTTGGGTGGCTTCATTTACGCAATTGAAGAATTATTAAATTCTGCAAGACCAGTAATCTTATTATTAGTCGTAATTACAACTTTCATAGCAGATTCATCTGCAGATATTATTCAAGCCTTGGGTTTAGATCCAAAAGCCGGGGGTTTTGATTTCAATCTAGGCTTTTTAATCCAAAAAGAATATGATCCATCTGTCTTTTTCTTACCTATTGATTTTATTTACCTTGTGTTACTTGGAATAATTATTGGATTATTCGCAGAACTTTATAGTAAGTATGTTCTTTTTATGCAAAAGCTTGGAAAAAAATGGTATAAAAATAAATTTGTTCTAAAAATGAGTATTTGCGGACTTTTACTTGGAAGCATTTATTCTTTTTTGCCTAGCTCTTTCCATAATTTAGATGAATTGCAAAAAATAATAGTCGAAAAGAATACGAATATTGAAATAGCCTTTTTAGCTGTATTTATACTTTTTATAACAACAGGATTAGCCGCTGCATCTGGAGCCCCTGGAGGGCTATTCTATCCGATGCTCACTTTAGGAGGAGCTATTGGATTAATCATGGGAACCTGGGTAGAAATTGCTACAGGTCATGCCCCAAGTACATATATATTTGCTGGAATGGGGGCATTTGTAGCTGGATGTTCAAGAACACCAATAACTGCAATGTTCTTAGCTTTTGCTTTAACAAAAAATTTATTAATTATGAAGCCCGTTCTCATTAGCTGTATTGCAAGTTTCCTAGTAGCAAGAGCGTTTAATGAAGAATCAATTTATGAAAGACAAATTCAAATTGAATTAGAAGATTAAAAATTATTTTCAATCAAAAACAGCGGTTTTGCTCTTATAAACAAATACTTGATGATTTAGATGTAATCTAACAGCCCTTGCCAAAGCAACTCTCTCTATGTCCCTACCTTTTCGAATCAAATCATCAACTTCATCTCTATGACTTACATTGACAGTACATTGTTCAATAATTGGGCCCTCATCAAGATCTTTAGTTACATAATGTGCTGTAGCACCTATTAATTTTACACCCCTTTTCCATGCACGATGATATGGTTGAGCGCCCTTAAAAGCAGGTAAGAAAGAATGATGAATATTTATTATTGATGAAAACTTTTGCACAAAAGAATCACTCAAAATTTGCATATATTTAGCTAATACAACAAAATCGATATCAAATTGATCGATTAATTTTAAAATCTGATCTTCAACATCAGATTTCGAGGAATTAACAGTATCAAAATAAACAAATTGTGAATTAAAGTCATTCGCAATACTTTCAAGATCAGGATGATTAGAAATTATTAATGGGACATTCATTTTAAGTTCGCCATTTCTTACTCGCCAAAGTAAATCAATTAAACAATGATTTTGTTTACTCACAAAAATAGCAACATTCGGAATCTCATCTGAATAATTAATATTAAATTTTCCATTTATATCAACTGCAATTGTTTGAAACTTATCATAAATATCCTTTCTATTAATTGTTGTATGGATACTATTCCACTCAATCCTACTAAGAAATAGTCCCGCATCTTGATCTGTATGATGATCTGAATGCTTGATATTGCCACCATAATCGGATATCCAACTTGTAAGCTTACTTACTAAGCCTGGACGATCAGGACAAACAATTTTGAATATAATTGAGGGATGTTCCAAAGAAAATTTAATTGTTTAATCAAATAAGTAAGTACACCTAATATATCAATGAAAGGATTAAAAGAAAATTTTCAAAAACCACATATACTGATTGTAGGTGCTGGCATAATAGGAAAGTTTAACGCATTAGAACTGTCTGAATTAGGGTATCAAATAACAATTGTAGATCCAACTTTAGACAAAAATAGTAGTAGTGCTGCATTAGGTCTTCTAATGGGGTATATGTATCAAAAGAGGAATGGCAGAAGTTGGATACTTAGAAAACAAAGCCATGAATTATGGCCAAAATGGATCAAATTATTACAAGAGTTTAATCCTGAATTACATATAGAAAAACGATTAATACAGTTGACGACAAATGATGTAAAATTTGAAAAGCTAAAGAAATTTGTTAACGACAATACAAACCAAGGCCTTGAAATTTTAGAGAAAGACTCAATCATTATTAAAAATATCAATAATATTTTCAAGACAAAAAATATTAAAGGAGTTATTTCCCACAAAGATGGAAGAATAGATCCTCAATCATTATTAGATACATTAAATGTTTACCTAAAAAACAAAAAAATTAATTTTTTAAAAGAAGAAATAATAAAAATTAAAAGATTTAACAAACAATGGATTGCGGCTTCGAGAAGTAATAACGAAATCAAAACTGATGCAATTATCTTATGTAATTCTCTGAATTCAATAAATTTAATAATAGACAAGTCTCATAAAATCAAATTAAAACCCGTCTTGGGTCAAGCTTTAGAAATTTGTACAAACTTACATGAAGTTAATTTATTATCCCTGCCAAAACATTTCAACATTAATGGCAAAAACATAATTCCTTTAACAAAAAATAAAATTATCATTGGTTCTACTGATGAATATCATGAAAAACCAGAAGAAAATGTCTTCGAAAAACTTACTGATTTTATTGAGAACAAACCTAGCTGGCTATCTAGAGAAAGAGTAACAAGAAAATGGTTTGGCATTAGATCAAGACCGGAAGGAGAACCATCCCCTATTCAGAAAAATCTGGAAAATGGATTAATTATATGTACTGGTTTCTATAAAAATGGATTTTTACTTGCTCCTTCATGTTCTCATTGGGTAGCAAATGAACTAAATAAATATTTTATTTAATCTTTTGTCTCTGTAAAGTCTGCATCAATTACATCATCATCGCCACCTTTATCATTTGATTCATTTGAATCTGGAGTCCCTGGTGCTGGAGGTTGGTTACCTGGCTGTTGATATACAGAAGAACCAATTGCATAAAGTTCTTGTTGTAGTTCTTCTAATAATTTTTTCATAGCTTCATAATCTTCTTTTGAAGTTGCTTCTTTTAATGCTTTGCTTTTTTCTTCTACCTTAGCTTTAGCAGAGGCGTCAACTTTATCACCAAGTTCTCCTAACTGTTTTTCTGTTTGATAAACAAGAGTTTCCGCTTGATTCTTTAAGTCAATTTTCTCTCTTTTTTCTTTGTCGACAGAAGCGTTTGATTCTGCATCTTTAACCATTTTATCAACTTCGTTATCTGAAAGAGTTGAAGCACCTGTTATAGAAATGGATTGTTCCTTACCACTTCCTTTATCTTTCGCGGTGACACTTAAAATTCCATTTGCATCAATATCAAACGTTACTTCTATTTGTGGAACACCTCTTGGAGCAGAAGGAATACCATCAAGTCTAAAAGTACCTAAACTTTTATTATCTGATGCCATTTCTCTTTCTCCCTGCAAAACATGAATCTCGACATTAGTTTGACCATCTACGGCAGTTGAATAAGTCTCAGATTTCTTTGTTGGTACTGTTGTATTTCGAGTAATCATTTTTGTCATTACTCCTCCCAATGTCTCTACACCAAGAGATAAGGGAGTAACATCTAACAATAAGATATCTTTGACTTCACCTGCTAGAACTCCCCCTTGAATAGCTGCACCTACAGCTACAACTTCATCTGGGTTAACAGTTTGATTAGGATCTTTACCTGTGACTCTCTTAACTAATTCTTGAACAGCAGGCATTCTAGTTGAGCCACCAACCATTACTATTTCATCAATCTCTCCCGTAGATAGCTTGGCATCCTTTAGAGCTTGTTCTACTGGGACTCTACATCTATCTATTAATTTAGAAGCAAGCTCTTCAAAGTTAGCTCTAGTCAAATTTAAATCAAGGTGTTTTGGGCCTTCTGGAGTAGCAGTTATAAAAGGTAAGTTGATTTCACTTTGAGTAGCATTTGAAAGTTCAATCTTGGCCTTTTCAGCCGCTTCAGTAAGACGTTGCAAAGCTTGTTTATCCTGTCTTAAATCTATTCCTTCATTACTTTTAAAAATGCTTGCTAAATGGTCAACAATACATCTATCAAAATCATCCCCTCCTAAATGAGTATCTCCAGAAGTTGATAGAACTTCGAAAACACCATCTCCAACTTCTAAAACTGATACATCAAAAGTTCCACCGCCTAAATCAAAAACAAGAATTCTTTCATTACTTTTTTTGTCTAATCCATAAGCTAAAGCAGCAGCTGTAGGCTCATTTATTATCCTTAAGACTTCAAGCCCTGCTATCTTACCTGCATCTTTTGTAGCTTGTCTTTGAGAATCATTAAAATAAGCCGGAACAGTTATAACAGCTTGGGTTATATTTTCGCCTAAATATTTACCTGCATCTTCAGAAAGTTTTCTTAAAACCTGAGCACTTACTTCTTCAGGAGAAAATTGTTTATCTAAAACTGGACATTTTAATTTTACATTTGAACCAGCCTTTTCAATACCATAACTGACTTCTTTTGATTCCTCATTAACTTCATCGACTCTTCTACCAACGAAACGCTTGGCCGAATAAAAGGTATTTTCAGGATTCATAACAGCTTGTCGCTTTGCGATCTGACCAACAAGCTGGTCTTGATTTTTTGTATATGCAACAACAGATGGTGTTGTTCTGAAACCCTCTGCATTTGCTATTACAGTAGGTTTACCACCTTCCATTACAGCAACACAACTATTTGTTGTCCCTAAATCGATTCCAACAACCTTCCCCATGGGTAGATACTTTATTTAATATTCTCCATAATCGGTCATTGACGACATTATTGTTACTCTGAAACGGGGTGTGGTTCCCGAACAGATTACAATTTTCCTGCAAAATTCTTCTTAATAATGATTACAAGTAAAACATCATTTCTTGCTTTGATTGGAAACCCAGTAAGTCATTCTTTGTCTCCAATTATGCAAAATGCAGCTATTCAATATTTAGGCCTTGATTTAATTTATATGGCTATACCTTGTAAAAATGAAGACTTAGAAATAGTTGTTAATTCTATAAAAAAAATGAATTGTAAAGGTTTGAACATTACAATTCCTTTTAAGCAAAAAGTATTTGATATGTGTAGTGAAATATCTCCAGTTGCAAAGAAAGTGAAAGCTATTAATACCCTGAAATTAAACGATAATAAAAATTGGATTGGAACAAATACTGATATTGATGGATTTATCTATCCTTTAAAAAATCTTAATTTAATAAAAAAGAGTTCATTAATTTTAGGTTCTGGAGGAGCAGCTAGATCAGTAATCCAAGGTCTAATAGAATTAAAATTATCAAAAATTACAATCATTTCACGAAAAAGAAATTCTTTAAATGAATTAATTACCAATTTTAAAAATGATATCGAAATAAAAGGTTTGCTTAGTACTAATAACGAAATTAAAAATTTAATTCAAGAAACTGATTTAATAATCAATACAACTCCAGTAGGAATGAGCAATACCACTAATACTGATGAATTACCATTTGGTCAAGGTTTTTGGGATTCCATAAATTCCAAGACGATTGTTTATGACCTGATTTACAATCCTTCTCCCACTCCGTTCTTAAAATTTTGCGATAAAAAAGGATGCATGACTATAGATGGTACTCAAATGCTAATTGCTCAAGGAGCAAAATCATTATCATTCTGGACAAACGGATTAGAAGTACCTTATGAGGTTATGCATGATGCATTAAAAGAATATCTTTAATCAAAAAATTAAATGCTATTTATAAAGAATTTGACCTTGATAATGTATCGTAAGTAATGAACAGACGCTCATTAAGCATATTCTGAGCCAAAGACCTTGTCTGAAAATTATGACTGATCAAATTTATTACGAAACAATGTACATTCTTCGTCCCGATATAGCTGAGGACGAGGTAACTAATCATATAGATAAATATAATAAACTTCTTGAGGAATCAGGGGGTAAAATCCTCGACAGTCAAATGAGAGGTAAAAGAAGATTAGCTTATCAAATAGCAAAACATAGAGAAGGTATTTATGTTCAATTAAGTCATCAAGGTGATGGCCAACACATTTTCAAAATAGAAAAAGCAATGCGTTTAAGTGAAGATGTTATTAGATATTTAACAGTAAAACAAGAAGGACCTTTACCTACGCCAAGATCTTCAAATAAAGGATATAATCAATCAGAGAAAAAAGATATTGAGAGTATTGATTCAACTAATAAATCAGAATTTAAAGAGGAAGCTAATGATAAAAAAACGGCAACTTCTGAATCTACATCATCTCAAGGTAAAGAGTCTCAAAAGTCTTGAACGCTATTTATTCTTTTTTGAATTTAATTCTGCCCATATTTTATTGGACATCCCCCACATATAAATAAATCCTTCTGCTTGCTTGTGATTAAAAATATCATCTTTACTATAAGTTGCCAAATCTTCCCTATAGAGAGAGTTATTTTGAGAAGAACGACCAATTACTATCGCATTTCCCTTATGTAATCTTATTTTGACCTTACCGTTAACAGATGATTGAGTGGAATCAATAAAACCATCTAATGCTTGCTTGAGAGGACCAAACCAAAATCCCTGATAAACTAATTGACCCCATTTTTTTTCTACTATATTTTTAAAATCTAATACATCTGGATTTAATGTTATGCTTTCCAATTCTTTGTGAGCTTTTATAAGAAGTAAAAGGCCGGGCGCCTCATAGATTTCTCTGCTCTTAATACCGACAACTCTATCTTCAATCATATCTATTCTTCCAAAGCCATGTTCGCCTGCTAGAGAATTAGCCTTTTGAATAATCTCTACAGGACTTAAAAATTCATTTCCTATTGCAATAGGAAATCCATTTTGAAATATAATTTCTACGTCTTTTGGAGCATTTGGTGCGTTATTAATAGATGAAGTCATATCAAAAACGTCTTCATCTGGTTCTTGCATTGGATCTTCCAATAAACCAGCTTCAATACTACGACCAAGAAGATTCACATCAATCGAATAAGGAGACTTCTTAGAAACAGGAGCTGGAATTCCAAATTTTTCACCATACAAAATAGCTTCTTCTCTACTCATCTTCCATTCTCTAGCAGGTGTAATTATCTGTAAATCAGGTCCTAAAGCATGAATAGCCAAATCAAATCTTACTTGATCATTTCCTTTTCCTGTACAGCCGTGCGCCACTGCATCAGCATTTAGTTCTCTTGCTAAATTTACGAGATTTTCAGCTATCAGTGGTCTAGCCAAAGCAGTTGATAAAGGATACTTTTCTCCATAAAGTGCATTCGCTCTAATAGCAGGAAAAGCATACTTTTCTACAAAATTATCTACTAAATTCCCAATCACAGATTTTGTTGCACCTGAATTTAAGGCTTTTTGTCTAACAATCTCTAAATCATCTCCTTGGCCAAGATCAGCTACAAAAGTTACAACTTCTGAAATACCGTATTCATTTTTTAAATATGGAATGCAGACACTAGTATCAACTCCTCCAGAATATGCAAGAACAACTTTTTTTACCTGCTGCATTAAAATTTACCTCCAGTAAAGAAAGCTGAAATCCTAATTACTTTCAGCTTTCTAAATTTTATTAAAAACTAATATTATTGTAACTACAAGTGCCGGACCACAAACTAATAAAAGTACAAGATAATTATTAATTAATAAAAAATCTGGCTTTAAAAAGCCATAGTATTTAAAAAAAATGGCTAACAAGACTGACATTGGCCAAATTAGAAAATATTTTAAATTTTCTTTATCAAACAAAATTCTTCAAGTACATGTTTATGTATTATGGTATATAAATAAAGATTTTTTTAAATGGATTCTAATAAACTCAAAATTAGATTAAACGAAATTGCTGAAGTAAATCCAGCCTTAACTTGCTATCACAGAGAAGACCCTGCTCCTGTACTGCCATTAAGAGAAGAACCTGATTTGCTATCTTGGCTAGAAGACACAGGCAGACTTGTAAACGAAAAAGATGGAGATTCTCAAGAGATAAGTACAATTGAAGAAGAAGAACTTTCAGCTTTAATGGGAGAAAAAGAAGATTATAAAACCGAAGAAGACGTTTCAAATGATGATTGGGAAGACTAGATCGCTAACTTTTACATCATTATTTTTTTTACTTGTAATTTCATTAATAGTAAATTCTTACATTTTCAATAGTTTACTAATAATTAATATTTTTCTAATATCAAGTTTAATTTCCTTAGTAATAACAAAATATGGTTTTAAAATAATTTCACGATTAAATTTATTACAAAATATTAGAAGTGAAGGTCCATCTCTTCATTTTAATAAAACAAATACTCCTACGATGGGCGGAATATTTATTATTTTGCCCTTTTTATTACTACTTTTAATAGTTAATAATTACGTTGATTCTGTTGGTATATTATTATTATTTTTTTGTACTATAAGTTTTTTTATTATAGGATTTTTAGACGATTATTTAAGTATTGCAAACAAAAAAAATGCAGGTCTAAAATCTAATGAAAAATTTACATTACAAGCTTTAATTGCAGTTTTATTTATCATATTTGCAAGTCAAAGCAATTATATTAATCCTTTGATCACTATATCTAATAATTGGAATATGGATACTAATATAGTAATTTTTCCAATCTGTTTTTTAACTTTAGTAGGTTTAAGTAATGCAGTAAATTTGACTGACGGCCTAGATGGATTAGCAGCTGGATGTAGCGCAATAGTTTTTTTTGGACTTGGTACGGAAATATTTATTAAAGGTCAAAAAGATTTAATAATTTATGGTCTTATTTCCTATGCAATGTCAGGTTTGTGTATAGGTTTTCTAAAATACAACAAATATCCTGCAAAGATATTTATGGGAGATACTGGATCTTTAACAATTGGTGCGGCGTTAGGATCTATTTCAATATTAACTAATAGTTTTTTTACGTTATTTATTATCTCAGGGATATTTATTACTGAAGCTCTATCAGTAATGATTCAAGTAAGTTTTTTTAAAATCACCAAAAAGTTATTTAAAAAAGGGAAAAGAGTCTTTTTGATGACACCAATACATCATCATTTTGAACTAAAGGGTATCAAAGAAGAGAAAATAGTTGAAAACTTCTGGAAAGTAAACATATTACTTATTGTTTTAGGTATAGTTTTAAAAATAAATCTTTGAATTATTAAGTATGAGTTTCTTTACTTGGAAGGATGATGGCTTAACAAGTGACTGTGTCAGTCTTGATGCAATGGCATCTCGATTTGAAGAAACAGCTAAGCTAATAAAAAAATTATCTGAAAAAGGCTTTAAATTAAAAAAAACGCAAAAGCATCAGTTAATCATTCATTCTGATCCACAAATTTTTGATCAATGGGGTTTTATAAGTGAGGAACTACCTTTCAAACAACTTTCTTTAATTCCTGATGATGAAACTATTGTCGATTTTTCATAGTGGCCTTGCAAGATTGATAGATAATTTCTGACATGAGTATTCCAACTAAAATGTCTATGGACTCCTTCGATTCCATTTCTACTCCATAACTTCCATTGAGAACTATTTGAAATACCTTTTTCAAGAGCAATTTTCAACTGATTAATGTCAGTTACATTTACTAATAAGCCATTTTCACATTTTGCATGAATTTCATTAGGACCTCCATCATCTGTAGCAATAATTGGTAAACCACATGAAGAAGCTTCAAGTAATGTTAATCCAAAAGGTTCTGTTAATGCAGGATTGACAAAAATTCCTCCACTACTAGCTGCCCATCTATATATAGAAGGAATATTTGCTGGAGAGTGTTTTTTGGGATAGGCCACTTTTCCATATAAATTATATTTGTCTATCATTTCAAAAATCTTTTGGAAAACATCTCTTTGTTGAGAATCAAGTTTAAATGTATTGTCCCTACAACCTAAAACTAAAACTAAGTTAGTTTTTCTTTTTAATTTTTCTGATCGTCCATAAGCTTCTACTAAAGAAGGAATATTTTTTCTTCTTACTGCTCTAGAAATAGCCAAAATAGGAGGCTTTCTTATATCTTTCAAAAAAGGAATCATCATATTATCAATTTCAGAGGTCTCGGTTGTTGAATGAATATGATGAAACTTAGTATGATCAACTCCAGGAGCAATAACTTTTGATTTTTCGGATGAAAAAGAGTGATATTGAGAATATTGAGATACAGATTCTTGTTTAGTGCTTGTCACAACGATATCCGCATATTTTAAAGACTCTTCTTCTGCATTAATTCTTTCGCTTATACAGTAAAGCTTTTCAATTTGATTAATTTTTAAACCAGCCTCGAGTAATTTTCTTTTTTTCTCTCTTCCTAAAGAATGCCCGGTGAAAATAAAAGGTACTTTTAAAGCTTGACTTAATCTAACGCCCACATAGCCAGCATCTGCATAATGAGCATGGATAAAGCTTGGCTTATTTTCGTATTTTTGATAATGCTGAATAAGATTTTGAGTTAATTCATCTAAATAAGGCCAAAATAATTCTTTTCTTAAATACTTATTGGGTCCAAATTGAAATCTTAAAATTCGTGCTCCCGGTGCAATAAATTCTTGCTTTTTTGAATAAGAACTATCAATTTTACTATCTTTAATGAGACGTGTAACTATATCAACTTGATCAACCTCTGAAGTATTAGCCAAGCTTTTTACCAATTCCAAAACATATTGCGTTTGACCACCAGTGTCTGAATCTCTACCTAATTCAAGATTATTAGAACGTATTAAACCATGCAAATGTAAATATAAAAATTTCAAACTAATTTAGGATTTCAAATTACCCTATTACTAATAAGATATATATTAACGTAGAAATATAAAGAAAACATTATGATTTTTTATTTTAAAAAAGTTATAACTACTAAAAGTCAAACTATCATTAATTTTTTACCACTTAAAAAAAAAATAATTTTACAAATTAAATATTAACAATACGAAGAAATATAACTGATTATAAGCTTAATTTAAAGCTTCTTTTAAATATTTAGCTGTATAACTTATTGGATGCTTCGCAACATCTTCAGGTGTACCCTCAACTATAACTTCTCCACCTTTATCACCTCCATCAGGTCCAAGATCAATTATCCAGTCTGAACATCTAATAACGTCCAAATTATGCTCAATGACAACTACGGAATTACCTTTATCTACTAAACGTTGAATAACATCCATTAATTTATGAACATCATAAAAGCTTAACCCAGTTGTTGGCTCATCAATTAAATATAAAGTTTTTCCAGTAGCTCTTTTAGATAATTCAGTTGCTAATTTTACTCTTTGTGCTTCGCCGCCAGATAGTGTTGGAGCTGGCTGGCCCAACTTCACGTAACCAAGACCTACATCAACTAATGTAGATAATCTATCAGCTGCTTGAGGGATCGCGGAAAAAGTTTCTGCAGCCTGCTCAACAGTCATTTCTAAAACATCAGAAATATTAAAGCCTTTGTATTTAACTTGAAGAGTTTCTCTATTAAAACGAGCTCCCTTACATACATCGCATTGAACATAGACATCGGGTAAAAAATTCATTTCAATTACATTTACTCCTTGTCCTCGACAAGCTTCACATCTACCTCCTTTTACATTAAAGCTGAATTGCCCAGCTTGATAACCTCTGGCTTTAGCTTCTACAGTCGCAGTAAATAACTGTCTAATTGGATCAAAAGCCCCTGTATAAGTTGCAGGGTTTGATCTAGGAGTTCTTCCAATAGGAGATTGATCAATAACAATTACCTTATCTATAGCTTTTATCCCTTTTAACTCTTTAACACCTTTAGGGAAAGGTACTTTTAAACCAAGAGAATGACTAAGCGCAGGATGTAATAATTCATTAACTAATGTACTTTTTCCACTTCCACTCACTCCGGTTACGGAAACTAATCTGCCCAAAGGAAATTCAACTGATATATCTTTTAAATTATTTTTAACGCAGTTATTTAAAATTAAACTTTTCTTGACTGAAGATCTACGTTCTTTAGGAGTAGGAATCGATTTTCTTCCACTGAGATATGCTCCAGTTAATGACTTCTTTGAATTTAAAACATCTTCAAATGAACCTTTTGCAATAATTTCCCCTCCATAAACTCCTGCACCTGGTCCAATATCCACTAAGTAATCAGCTGATTTCATAGTATCTTCATCATGTTCAACAACAACAAGAGTATTTCCCAAATCTCTGAGATTTTTTAAAGTTTCCAGTAATTTATCATTATCTCTTTGGTGTAAACCAATACTAGGTTCATCCAATACATATAAAACACCAGTTAAGCCAGCTCCAATTTGAGTTGCTAATCTTATACGTTGTGCTTCTCCTCCTGATAAAGTCATTGCTGGTCTATCTAAAGTTAAATAATCTAAACCGACATTAATAAGAAACTTTAAACGCAGGCGAATTTCTTTTAAAACTAGTTCACCTATTTGTTTTTGTTTCTCGGATAAAGAAATATTTTCTTTTATATTTTTACTTAACCCCATTATTTTCTCGATATTAAATAAAGTTTCTGAGATACTTATAGAGGTCAAATCAGTAATACTGTAAGGCCCAATCTTAACGGCAAGTGCTTCTGGTTTTAATCTTTTACCAGAACATGTTTTACAAGGGACTAATTCTAAATATTTTTCAAGCTTTTGCTTGACTGATTCTCCATTAGTTTCGGTTAATTGCCTTTCTAAAATAGGCAAGATTCCTTCAAAAGGTCTTTCGAAACCACTAGTACCCTTAAAACGACTATCAGCTTGAATTACGATTGGCTTATCAGAACCAGAAAGTAAAACATTTTTTTGTAAATCACTCAAATCTTTCCATGGTGTTTTTAATTCAAAACCATAAGCTTGGCCAACTGAATAAAGTAATGAAAAATAATAAGTATTATCTTTTTCACTCCAAGGAGCTATGGCAGCATAAACAGGTAAAGAAGGGTCAGGTATTACTCTATCTGCAGTAAATTTTTTTAAATATCCAATACCATGGCAATCAGGGCAGGCACCGTAGGGACTGTTAAAAGAAAATAGTCTTGGAGACAACTCTTCGACAATAGATCCATGAATTGGACATGCATAATTCTCTGAATATAACTTTTCTTTATCTAGATTCGGAGGTAGAGTTTCGCCTTTTTTTGGAACAACTTCTACGATAGAGAGTCCATCCCCTCTTTTAAGGCAAGTTTGTAAAGAGTCATTCAATCTTTCCTGAATTCCCTCTCTCGCAATCAATCGATCAACTACTACCTCAATATTATGAGTATGGTTTTTGTCTAGTTCAATACTATCTGCAAGTTCCCTTACCTCACCATTAATTCTTACTCGAGCAAAGCCTTCTGCTGCTAATCCACTAAGTAATTTTGCATGAGTTCCTTTTTTACCCCTCACAACAGGTGCAAGTAATTGATATCTTGTTCCTTCGGGCAGCAAAACTATTTGATCAACCATCTCATCAATTGTCTGCGGAGCAATAGGTAGACCACAGTGGTGACAATGGGGTTCTCCGGCTCGACCAAATAATAATCTTAAATAATCTTGTATCTCAGTTACAGTTCCAACAGTTGATCGAGGATTATGGCTCGTTGATTTTTGATCTATGGATATAGCAGGGGATAAGCCCTCAATATTATCTACATCTGGTTTATCAACTTGACCTAAAAATTGTCTTGCATAAGCAGAAAGACTTTCTACATATCTCCTCTGTCCTTCAGCAAAAATAGTATCAAAAGCCAAAGAGCTCTTACCACTTCCACTAACACCTGTAAAAACAATAAATTTATTTCTTGGAAGAGTTAGATCTATATTCTTTAAATTATGTTGTCGAGCGCCTCGAATCTTAATTGAATTATCTTCATTAATACCTATATTTTTTTTAACCATGCTTAAATCTTAAAATGATTTAAAGAACACTTATTATAGTGTAAATTTTTTAAATTATGCGGCTGCTCTATCTATAAGTGTCGATGCATAATTATTTGCTTCACTAAAACCGCCACCTATAAGTTCAATTAACTCATTTTGTCTTTCTTTTTTAGTAATTAATTTCGTTATAGAAGTAAAGGTTATTCCATTAATAACATTTTTCTTAACTTTAAAATGAGTATTGCCGGTTGCTGCTAAAAAAGGCTGATGAGTGATACACAAAACCTGCCTTTCCTGTGCAGTCAATTTTATTAAATCCACTAAAGAATGTAATGATTTTCCACTTAAACCATTATCAATTTCATCTAAGAAAAAAGTGTTAGGTTTTTGAGAAATGCTAGATTTTATTGCTAATAAAAATCTTGACATTTCACCACCAGAAATAACTTTAGATAATGGAGCCAACTTTTGATCAGGATTTGCAGAAAAAAGGAAGTCTATATTTTCATTGCCTTCTGAAGAAGCTGTAACTTTTGAGAATTTAATTGAAAAATCTGCATTTTCTAAACCTAAATTTTTCAAAATAGAAATTACAGAATCTTGAAGCTGATAAGCAGTTTTTCTTCTTTGAAAAGACTGCACCTCAAAAAGAGTATTTAAATTAGCTTGCGAATTATTAATTTGAATATCCAACGTCTTAATCTCTTCCTCAAATAAATTTGTATCTACAAATTTTTTTAATTCATCTTTCTTCAAAATCAATTTTGGTAGTTCTAAAGAAAAAGTTCGCTCTAAATTTTGCAAATAAAATAATCTTTTTTGAATTTCTTCCAAACTAATATCCTCATTCTCAAGTTCTTCCGAATATTCTGTTAAAGCAAAAATTAAATTTTCTACATCACTTTGAATATTCATCAAATTTTCATATAAATCTTTAATCTTTGAATCATATTGAACTACTTTGCTTAATTGTTTTATTGATTGAGCAATTAAATAACTAATTGATGGAGCCTCATTTTTATAGCTATTTAAATTATCAAGTGATAATTGTATAGAGTTATTGATATCAAAATTATTCGAAAGTCGCAGTTCCTTTGATTGTAATTCAAAAATTTCATTACCTGAATTTAAATTAGCTTCCTCCAATACTTTATACATCTCTTTAATTACAAAATTATTTTCTTCTTTCTGTTTATATGAGTGCATCATATCTTGTCTTCTTTTTCTAAGATTCTGAAATTCTTGCCACATATTTTTAATTTCAAAATTTATCGTCTTTAATTCTTTGGAACCTAAATCATCAATTATTGATCTTCTATAGTCTTGATTATCATATAAAACGCTATCAGATTGTCCAGCAAAATCTACTAATAATAAACCTAACTCTTCCAAAAGCTTTTTACTGATAGAAAAATTATTTATAGTATATTTTGAAAGAATTTTATTATTTTTTATGTAAGATTTTCTTTTTACGAATATTTCTCCTGAGATTTTATAAAAACCATTTTTCGAAAACCAATCAGTGACTTGAGAAGAATTTGAAAATTTCGCCTCGATTAAACATTCTTCTTTTCCTGGACGTATTAAGTGATTTAAAGGTATATTAGATCCACCGAATAAAACATTTAAGGAGTCTAAAATCAAGGATTTTCCTGATCCTGAATCTCCAGTAAAAATATTCAAACCTTTTTCGAAATTAATTTCTATAATCTCTATTAAGGCAATATTTTTTAAAGTTAATTGTATTAACATGATAATTCTTTCATACAAAAAAATTAACTCCTTTTTGAGGAAAATAAAAGGGTTTAAATAAATAAAGTTATGAATGAAGATTATAAAGATTTTATAGAAGCATCAGGATTACTAAAATATGATCCTGCAATAATTTCAAAAATTTATCAAAAAAATCCTAGTCGACTATTAAAAAGACTTTGGCAGACCTTAATCCCAATATTTTTATATATTATTTCAGTTGGATGGGATAAATTAACAGGACAATTAAAAAAAGAATCAAAAGCAAGATTTAGAGCAAAACAACTAACGAATTTATTAGTAGAATTAGGGCCTGCATTCGTTAAAGCAGGGCAAGCTTTATCAACCAGACCAGATATTATTCCTGTTATTCTTCTTGAAGAACTTTCTGAACTTCAAGATCAATTACCAGGATTTGATGGAAATAAAGCAATGGAATTAATAGAAGAAGATTTAAATAAAAAAATTGATGAGATTTTTTTAACCATAGATAAAGACCCTATTTCTGCAGCATCTTTAGGACAAGTTCATAAAGCTGTTCTAAAGAATAAAGAAATCGTAGCTGTAAAAGTTCAAAGGCCAGGTTTAAGAGAACAAATCACACTTGATTTATATATAGTTAGGAATATTGCTAATTGGTTAAAAAATAATATTGGACTTATAAGAAGTGATCTTGTCGCTTTAATTGATGAGTTAGGAAAGAGAGTTTTTGAAGAAATGGATTATTTAAATGAAGCTGAAAATGCTGAAAAATTTAGAAATCTGCATCTCCATAACTCAAAAATTGCTGTACCAAAAATTTATAAAGAAACTACTTCACGAAGAGTCTTAACAATGGAATGGATAGATGGGACAAAGCTAACTAATCTTGAGGGCGTTAAAAATTTAGGAATTGATCCTGATGAAATGATTGAAATTGGAGTGCAATGTAGTTTAGAGCAATTATTAGAGCATGGATTTTTTCATGCTGACCCACATCCAGGAAATTTGTTAGCTTTAAAAGATGGCAGATTATGTTATTTAGATTTCGGGATGATGAGTGAAGTTTCTAGGAGTTCCAGATCTGGTTTAATTCAAGCAGTAGTTCATCTTGTAAATAAAAATTTTGATAAATTATCCCAAGATTTTGTTAAGTTAGGTTTTCTTTCAAAAGAAGTTAATCTTGAACCTATTGTTCCAGCTTTTCAAGATGTATTTGTAAATGCAGTAGAACTTGGTGTATCAAAAATGGATTTCAAAAGTGTAACTGACGACATGTCAGGGGTAATGTATAAATTTCCCTTTCAGTTACCTCCATATTATGCTCTTATAATTAGATCTCTACTAACGTTAGAAGGAATTGCTTTAAGTGTAGATCCTGATTTTAAAATACTTGGTGCAGCTTATCCTTATTTTGCAAGAAGATTAATGGAAGACCCTGATCCTCAATTAAGAGAAAGTTTAAAAGAAATGCTTTTTGATAAAAAACAATTTAAATGGGACAGATTAGAAGATTTACTCTCTAATGCTGCAAAACAAACGAACCTCGATTTAGAAAAACTTCTTGATGAAGTTATAAATCTTCTATTTTCTCCAAAAGGGGGATTTCTAAGAGATGAGATTATTAATGGTTTAACTAGCCAAATAGATTTGATAGGCTTGAAGTTATTAAAAAGCGTCAATAATTTCCTTCCTAAATCAATAAAATTAAATGTTGATAAAGAAAACAACAATTTAAATGATTTAATATTGTCTATTGAACCCTTCAAAAACTTTTTAGAAATCATACAAAAGATACCAGGTTATTCTATTGATATCTTTTTAAAAAGAATGCCAAGACTTATAAGTGAACCATATACAAAAGAAATGAGTTTTAAAATAGCGAAAAAGGTGACAGAAAAAGGTGTAGTCAGGCTTGTAAAAATTGCTGCTGGTTCAACAATATAAATGAAATTTTCAAAAAGTTTATTTCCTAGAATTTTTTTAATATTATTTATTAATCAAATATTTTTTAATGTTCCAAAAGCTCAATCTGCGGAAAAAATTAAAATTATATACAGTATTTTTTCAAGAACAGTAACTGTCGATTCTTTAAAAACTTTCGCTGAAAGCGGTAATTCATCAAAATCATTAAGAAAAATTTTAAATGCAACTGATTCTTCAGATGAAAAGATTCAATCAATATTAAATAACGAATTTGAAATACCTATAACTATTGCAAGTAAATTAGTATATTCCGAAATAGGTAATGTTTTTTTAAATAGACTTTCATCTATACTTCACACCCCTAACACCAATGATGAAAGAACAGGTATGTTAGCCCTCAGATCTAGTATTATAAAAGGTTTATATACTGGGAACGGAAAAATAAATCTTGTAAGTTTTTTTGAAAGTTATCCAACTAAAACTGTTATTTTAAACGTAAACGCTTTGAGTAAAGTTATGAATAAAGTACAATCAATATCAGAATTATTAGATTTCTTTACTAGCAAGCCCTTAGAAAAGATCAAAACAATTAAGTAACTATGTCAATATTAAATAAAATTAAAAACAAATTTTCTTTTAATTACAGAAAAAAAAGATGGCCAGGATTAATCAATGCATATAAACAATATCTACCAGTTTCCTCTAAAACTCCCATCATATCCTTAAATGAAGGAAATACTCCTCTTATTCTCAGCAAATCAATTAGTGATTTAATTGGAAACGATACTAAAGTTTATTTAAAATATGATGGTCTTAACCCCACTGGTTCTTTCAAGGACAGAGGTATGACGATGGCGATAAGTAAAGCAAAGGAGGAAGGACGTGAAGCGGTAATATGCGCTAGTACAGGAAATACTTCTGCAGCTGCAGCGGCTTATGCTTCAAGAGGTGGTTTAAAATCTTATGTATTAATTCCAGATGGATATGTAGCTCAAGGAAAACTTGCTCAAGCTTTAATGTACGGAGCAGAAATCATATCTATACAAGGTAATTTTGATAAAGCTTTAGAAATTGTCAGGAAGTTGTCTTCCGAATATCCGATTAATCTTGTAAATTCTGTAAATCCTTACCGAATACAAGGTCAAAAGACTGCAGCATTTGAAATAGTAGATGACTTAGGTATTGCTCCTGATTGGCTATGTATACCAATGGGTAATGCGGGTAATATAACCGCTTATTGGTTGGGTTTTAAAGAATATGCAAAAATTAAGAAAAATTTAAAATTGCCATTAATGATGGGATTTCAATCTGAAGGATCTGCACCTTTAGTGAAAAATATTATAGTTCAAGATCCTGAAACAATCGCGACAGCTATTCGAATTGGAAATCCTGTAAATAGAGATAAAGCAAAAATCGTTAAAAAAGAAAGTAAAGGAGATTTTCAATCTGTAACTGACGAAGAGATTATTGTAGCTTATAAAATGCTTGCAAAAGAAGGTATTTTCTGTGAACCAGCAAGCGCAGCTTCAGTGGCGGGACTTATTAAAAATAAAAACAGAATAAAAAAAGAATCAACAATAGTTTGTGTATTAACAGGAAATGGATTAAAAGATCCGGATTGTGCGATTAAAAATAACGATGCTATATTTCAGAAAAATATTGAACCTTCGTTAAAAAACATAACAAAAATTTTGGGATACTAACTAAACCAAAAATAAAAGTGACTGTGGAAATAATTAAATACTCCTAAAGAAACTGTTGAAAAACCATCGAAAAAAAACCAAAAATGTTGATGATTTTAAAAACATTTTTTATTAGTTCACATCTATCAACATTTATGCTTTTTTTTCCACCTTCTTATTTCTGTTAACCATCA